>JAEEOD010000350.1 GCA_016284115.1 Bacteroidaceae bacterium | reverse complement strand
GCCTTTATCTCCTACGGGTGGGGCACTCGTCCTCCCGTAGTAAAGTGACCTTCCTCCCGTAGTAGATGAAAATCGCTGTTTGAATCCAAACAGCGATTATGATTGATCAATAAGCCAGAAAATATTGCTTGCCATTTTCCTCTATCATTCCGATACGGTCTTCACGAGCAAGCCATCCGATAGCATAGGCCAAATCGGTAGCATGAAGTTTTGTCTGCACAATCATGTCAATAAATGTCATTCGACTAGTTGTTTTTTTTAAAATATTCCAAACCAATCTAGCATTTTTCGCAATTCTATCAGCGTTCATGGTAATATCTCCTTTCGTTAATGTATCGTGTTTTCTTGATTTCTCTTTAAAGTTAGGCATTATTATGATAATCACCAAATATTATGAATAAAAAAATGCATATTTTAATGAAAAGTTCTACGATTATGCATTTTTAAACAGTTTCATTGGTATATTTAAACTCTTTTCATTATCTTGCAACCGATTTTGTATAGGCACCCATGACAGAACATACATTCTTCACTCCAGATGAGCACAAACTTTTTCTGGAGAATTATCATAAACTACTTAGACTGACAGGAGATTCTTTCTTGCCAGAAGATACTCGTAAACTTAAGAAGCAACTGGTTAAATCAATTGAATCTGGAAAAATAGTTCGAGATATTTTTGAACTGAATCCGCTGCTTAAGAGTTTACAAACAGCTATTATAGTCGCAGACGAAATAGGCATGAAACGCGCTTCTATTATGGGCATCATGTTACATGAATGTGTAAGTTCGGGCTCATGCACAATTGAAGAAGTAAACGATGGCTTTGGTTCCGACGTGGCTGGTATAGTTAGAGGACTTATTAGGGTTCGTGAATTATACGAAAAAAGTCCGTCTATTGAATCTGAGAATTTCCGCAATCTGTTACTAACATTTGCTGAAGATATGCGAGTAATTCTCATTATCATCGCTGACCGTGTAAACATTATGCGTCAGATACGAGATGTTGAGAATGAAGAAGGCCGTCTCCAAGTAGCTAACGAGGCAGCATATCTATATGCTCCCCTAGCCCACAAACTTGGTCTTTATGCTTTGAAATCTGAGCTGGAAGATCTTTCTCTTAAATACACAGAACATGATATTTATTATCATATCAAAGATAAACTCAATGAGACCAAGAAAAGTCGTGACGCCTATATTGCTCGCTTTATTGGACCTCTGCAAAAGAGTTTAGAGGATGCTGGATTGAAGTTTCATATTAAAGGCCGAACAAAATCCATTCACTCCATCTACCAAAAGATGAAAAAACAGAAATGTCCATTTGAGGGAGTGTATGATTTATTTGCCATCCGGGTGATTTTGGATTCACCTTACGAAAAGGAAAAAATGCAATGCTGGCAAGTGTATAGCATTGTGACAGATATGTACCAACCCAATCCTAAGCGTCTGCGTGATTGGCTTTCTGTACCAAAAAGCAACGGCTATGAATCATTACATATCACAGTGATGGGGCCAGAAGGCAAATGGGTGGAAGTGCAGATTCGTACTGAACGCATGGATGAAGTGGCAGAAAGGGGGTTGGCTGCTCATTGGCGCTATAAAGGCATCAAAGGTGAGACTGGCCTTGACGATTGGCTTTCGTCGGTTCGTGAAGCGCTTGAAAGTTCGGAAGGGACTGGTCTGGAAGCAATGGATCAGTTCAAGATGGATTTGTACGAAGACGAGGTATTTGTTTTTACTCCTAAAGGTGACCTTTATAAACTTCCTAAAGGTGCAACGGTGTTAGATTTTGCTTTCATGATACACACCAAACTGGGGTGTTCTTGCACAGGTGGAAAGGTTAATGGTAAAAATGTGCCCATACGTCAGGAGCTGAAAAGTGGCGACCAAGTGGAAATCATGTCATCAGCTTCACAGACACCAAAACAAGGATGGCTTAAGATTGTAGTTACCTCAAAAGCTCGTACGAAAATTAAACAGGCACTTAAAGAGACTGAAGCAAAACAGAGTGCTTTTGCTAAAGAAGAGTTAGAGCGTAAATTGAAGAATCGAAAAATAGACTTCGACGAGTCTGTAATGATGAAGGTCATCAAGCGAATGGGATATAAAATCATCACTGATTTCTATCAAAATCTTGCCAACGGCACCCTCGACACCAATTCTATCATAGAGGAATATCTCGAGCAATTGAGGCGAGAGTCTGATATTACAGAGGCACAATCTCGTACGGCAGAAGGCTTCAGTTTACAGAAGATGGAGGGCGAGGATGACAACAGCCTCGAGGATGTACTGGTGATTGATCAGAATCTTAAAGGCATTCAATACCAACTGGCGCAATGCTGCCACCCTATTTATGGTGATGATATTTTTGGATTCGTTAGTATTAAACGAGGCATCATGATTCATCGAACCAATTGTCCTAACGCCCATGATATGAGGGAGCGATATGGATATCGTATTGTAAAAGCAAAATGGGCTGGCAAATCAGTGGGTTCGCAATATCCTATCACATTGATGGTGGTTGGACATGACGATATTGGTATTGTGACCAATATCACCTCTATTATTAATAAGGAGATAGGTATTAACTTACGAAGTATAGGTATTGAAGCCAATGATGGGCTATTTAGCGGACAACTCACAGTAATGGTGAGTGACACTTCTAAGCTAAACGCCTTGATTAAGAAACTTAAAACCGTAAAAGGTGTAAAGAATGTTAGCAGATTATGAGTTATAATTTTAAGAAACAACTGAAGAGTTTTATTTTTGCCTGGAAAGGCATCTTAACTTGTGCTGGGCACGAGCAGAATATTACGTTTCATATAGTAGCAGCCATCACAGTAATAGTAGCAGGATTTATCTTTAGCATTACACATATAGAATGGATGGTAGTGATGCTATGCATTGGAACAGTTATAGCTGCCGAATTGTTCAACTCTGCTATAGAAAGACTTGTTGACCTGGTTTCACCTGAATGGCAAAAGGTCGCCGGAGAGGTAAAAGATATAGCTGCCGGTGCTGTCTTGGTAACAGCTATCACAGCAGCTATTGTTGGTCTTATAGTATTCCTCCCCTATATTTTAGCACTCTTCTAAATTAAGGGCGAACACGCTTCTGCTTGAAATATGGCCATGTAACGGTGCAAAACATCAGTACCGAAAGCAAGATGGTGATGACGCCAAAAAGGAGATTGTTAGCAATTCTTTCCCCCTCCACCAATCCCATAATAAGCCCAGCTTGAGTGGCAAGCTGAAAGGTAGTGTTGGCTGTACCTCTTTGGCAATGATGAGAGAGTTTAACAAATAGTCGAGTTAATAGAGGTGTTATAATAGTAATGCCCACTATCATCAATACCCCAATCCAATAATAAGGTGGAAGTAAATTAAATAACAATCCTATGCCAAACGACAGCATAACCACATTAACGGCCGGTATCCAAGCCAATGGCAAGAAAAAACGATCAAGGTTGAACACCCCTACTCCTATTGGTGCCCTGAAAGCCACATAAACTCCAACTTCCAATACTATACACAAGAAAAACAATACCATTGATATGATTACCAAAATACTGAAATCCATCATCAGATAGAGGGGTGACAAACAACATATTCCTAATAACATGCCAAAGGCTCCTGAAAAAGCATATATTCTGTTACCTACTCCACGACGATTAGATTGAGTTATATCGATACCTATGGTAATGCCAGCAGTAGTAGCGATTCCAAAAGAAGCACCAGCCAAAAACATTATCATCATCACATGCCATGACTCATTAGCAAAACACCAGCCACCAAAACATAGAGCTGTTGATAAAGTGGATATAATCAACACATATTTCCTTTTAAATACATCACCTAGAAATGCATGTAACGGTCCAACGCATATCATTGCAACCACAAACAGCAGAAACGAAACTGCCATCTTAGATTGGTTTAATCCCATTAAATAACATTGAGCCGGCAACATGGGCAACAATGTCCATACTGCTGCATAAAACATAAAATTAGCAATGCAAATACGCCAAAAATCCAGCGTCATCAATTTATGAGTGCTTTCTTTCATTGAGTTCAATCAGTTTGTCAAAAGAGAAACCCTTGTAGTCATGCAACACATGATGACAAAACGGAGCTATATCTTCTGCCTTATTAGTGGTTGCTAAACCTACAACAGTAGCTCCAGACGCCAAACCTGATTTCAGTCCGTTAAAGGAATCTTCAAACACGAAAGTGTGTGCAGCATCTGTGCCAAAAGTTCTCATTCCCAACAAATAGCAATCAGGATTTGGCTTTGATTTTGTGAACATTTCAGCAGTGAAGATGCAATCAAACAGTTGGGGTATTTCAGGATGAGCAGCATATACAGCAGACATTTTCCCTTCATCAGAACTGGTCACCACAGCCGTCATCACGTCATGAGCTTTTAAATCGTGCAGAAAATCCTCAAACCCATCAATATATTCATACTTCATATGCTGCTCAAAATATTTCAATTGTTCGTCAATGGTTTCCCATTGGTCTTCTAATCCTTTGAAGTATGTATTGAATATGGTAGTCAGGGTCTGTCCTTTGATAATCTGTTCCAAATTGTCGTGCTGCAGATACTCAACGCCTATCCGGTGCCAGAACACGCTGTATTGTGACTCTGTGTCCATCACCACACCATCAAAATCGAATAGTACTGACAATCTCTCTTTTTTATCCATAAAAAACAATAGTTATCAAAAACCGGTGCAAATTTACAAACTATTTTCCTTATCTTTGCAATATAATCATCAAAACCGTATCATTTATGGAAGAGAATATCAGACAAGCTGTCGCTACATTGAAGCGAAATTTCGCCTACTTATGGTTCGCAGCCTTGTTTATCATCATATTAGGAGAAACTGGCGGATTCAATCTTACTGGTGCCTATGCTGACAATGTAAGAGCAGTTTATTTCACTGAGACAATCGTGATTCTACTTACAGCTTGCTGTATTCCTGCCGCATTGAAGCTCTTTGCCTGGGTTAAAAAGAAAAAGATTGATACAGATGCTAGCACTGACGCCGCAATGAGTCAGTATGTGATGTGGAGCAGTGTAAGAATCTTGTTGCTTGCCATCCCTGTTATTACTGGCATTATTGGTTATTATCTCATGCAAAGCACCTCGTGCATTCTTTGTGCATGTATCGGACTTACAGCTTCATTGTTCTGTGTCCCTTCAGAAAAGCAACTGAAAAAAGATTTAATGATTGATTGATTTGCACATTATCATCCTTTTTGTGCAGATTTTCAGCCTCTTATGTGCTATAATTTGTTAAATGTAGTATGTAAGGGGCAAGAATAGTTTTTTTCATTGTATCTTTGCAGCCGAAATATAATTTTACAAAGAAGTTTATAACAACAAAGATATAAAGATTATGAAAGCATTTGTGTTTCCTGGGCAAGGTGCTCAGTTTGTAGGAATGGGTAAAGACCTCTATGAAAACAATCCATTGGCAAAAGAACTTTTTGACAAAGCTAATGATATTTTGGGCTATCGCATCACTGATATTATGTTCGATGGTACCGACGAAGAATTGAAGCAGACAAAAGTAACACAGCCTGCCGTATTCCTTCACTCTGTCATTTCTGCCCTCTGTTTGGGCGACAAGTTCAACCCAGAAATGACTGCAGGTCACTCTTTAGGTGAGTTCTCAGCATTGGTAGCAGCTGGAGCATTGAGTTTCGAGGATGGTTTGAAACTGGTGTATGCTCGCGCTATGGCCATGCAGAAAGCATGTGAGGCTCAGCCATCAACTATGGCGGCTATCATTAACTTGCCTGATGAGAAAGTGGAAGAAATTTGCCACCTTATTACTGAAGGAGGAAACATTGTTGTTGCAGCTAACTACAACTGTCCTGGACAGATTGTAATTTCTGGTTCTATTGAAGGAATCAACAAAGCTTGTGAACTTATGAAGGCTGCTGGTGCTAAACGCGCATTGCCTCTGAAGGTGGGTGGTGCTTTCCATTCTCCATTGATGCAACCTGCAAAAGAAGAATTGGAAGCAGCTATCAACTCAACCAACTTCAATACTCCTAAGTGCCCTGTTTATCAGAATGTAGATGCTAAACCTCACACTGATCCAGCAGAAATTAAAGCTAACTTGGTAGCACAACTTACAGCTCCAGTTCGCTGGACACAGATTGTTGAGAATATGTTGGCCGATGGCGCAGACGACTTTACAGAATGTGGTCCTGGTGCAGTACTGCAGGGGTTGATACATCGCGTCAACAAAGATGTATCAGCTCACGGGGTTGGCTAAAACAGTATTTGTTCGTCTTCCAACTCACACGTGGTGAAGCCCATCTCTCGGGCTTTATCTTGAGGAAAAGTGAAATAGGTGGCGTTTGCTTCAGTGCAAACCTCACCTTTTTCATTATATATAGCAGCCTCGATATTTGCCATACCCATACGCTTCCACACTAAGTGAGCACGTAAAGTAATCATTGGCTCAGTAGTCATAATAGGCTTATGATAACGCAGTTCTAATTTAGTGGTCATTCCACTCGTCTGCAACTTACGAAAAACCACCCATCCACAAATCTCATCGAGCAATGTACTATGAATGCCCCCGTGTAACGTATCAATCCATCCTTGATAATGAGTTGATGGTTTCCAGAAAGACACAATATCATCCCCATCTTCATAGAATTCCATCTTAACCCCAATAGGATTATCAGGACAACAACCGAAACAGTCGTAATGGTCTTTATGCAACCACGGATTCTTAATCTTACGCATAGTCTGTCAATTTTGAATAGTTTTAGCAAATATAAGGAGAATTATTCTTAACTTCGCAGCATCTAACCTAAAAAATAAGATTATGGATAAAAAAGTAAACGGACATGCAGCGGTGATTCTGGCCAACGTTATTTTTGGTTTGGGCGTTCCTGTTACCAAATACTTGCTGGAAGACTGGACCACTCCAATGGTCTATATGGCCCTTCGTTGTATTGGTGCCGCATTGATTTTCTGGTTGATAGCTGCTTTCCTGCCTAAGGAGAAAGTTGAAAAGAAAGACCTGATTGTGATTATGCTGGGTGGTCTTACGGGATTTGTCATTTCGCAAACCCTCACTGCGTGGTCACTGAATTATACAAGTCCTGTTTATTATTCCCTCATTGCTACGTTGGTGCCCATTGGAACCATGATTTTGGCTGCCCTCTTCCTGAACGAGAAGATTACAGGTGTCAAACTATTGGGCGTTTGTTTGGGTATTGCTGGTGCCGCATTATTGGTATTGGTAAAATGGCAGACAGAAGCTGGCAGCAACGACCTGTTGGGTATCTTCTTCGCTTTGATGAGCTTGCTGACTTGGGTAATCTATCTTATCATCACCAGCAAGGTATCAGCGAAATATAGTGCTGTAACACAGATGAAATGGACGTTCCTCGTATCCACAATTGCCGTATTGCCTTTTGCTTGGAATGAGTTTGGACAAACTAAGTTGTTCAGTGGTGATTATGGATTTAGCGAAGGACTGATGGGTATTGGCAGTATGGCCTTCATAGTGGTATTTGCTACCGTAATGGGATATTTCATGATTCCTTACGCAATGAAATACTTGCGTGCTACTACCGTGAGTATCTACACAAACCTGCAACCCATTGTTGCATCTCTCATCGCGATTGCCATTGGTCAGGATATCCTTACCTGGGATAAACCTGTGGCAGCAGTGCTCGTATTGGTAGGCGCTTACTTGGTAACTCAGAAACAAGAATAAAAAAAAGAAAAAAACATCCCCCTCTATCACAAGAGGGGGACTTTTTTTATAGGCTCTACATTCACTACACTTTTGCAATAAGAGCCACTTAATTATTACTCATCAATTTACTGCATTTCTCTCAACCATACATCGATACCTGATTTGTCAGCATCCAGACGCTCCTTGATAGGCTTGATGTCAGTCTGACCAAAGTGATAAGGAATCAACACTTTAGGCTGAATCATCCAAGCAGCACGGATAGCCTGCTCCACCGTCATTGTGTAAGGTTGGTTCACAGGAATAAATGCTACATCAATCTGTTCGTCCTTCAGGTTAGACATTTCAGGTATATCTTCAGTATCACCTGCAATATAAATCTTCAAGCCGTCGATTTTCAGCACATAGCCGTTACCCACACCTTTGGGGTGGAACTGCAGATGATCTGGTGTTGTGTTATAAGCAGGAACTACCTTCAGTGAGATATCCTTCGTAATGTTGCGTGTATCACCATTACGTAACACCATACCCTTGTTCATTCGGTCGAAGCAACGCTGGTTCATAAACAGCAAGTTGTTGGGCTTGCTAATCAGTTCAATGGTTTCAGGATTGAAATGATCTCCATGTTCGTGGGTTACCAGAATCAAATCACCTTTGGGGAACTTAGAATAGTCAGTACCATAATTAGGCACAGCATCTACATGGATCTCGTATCCTTGAAACTCTATAGCCATTGTAGCATGTTTGATAAGGGTGATATTCACATCCTTACCGCTCTTTGTCTTAAAGGTTTCCACCTTGTAGTCTTGCGCTGAAACCGTAACTGCGGCAGCTAATGTCAACGCCATCATAATTAGCTTTTTCATTTAATTGTATATTTAATTGTTTATTGATATTTTCCCATTCTCATCTTTCAGTTTGCCAAGTCTTACTAGTACGTATATTGCCTTCTCTGCTGCCAAATCCACATTCGCACCTTTGCGACTGAATCCCAACAATGTAGCAATCACCTTTTTCAAGTCCTCACGAGGAATAGAAATCTGTTGTTCTACTGCATAAAGGGCAGCATTCATCAGTTCAATCAATGGTACATCAGCAATATCTCGTTTCGACTCGACACGATAATATGAATAGGCATGTGCCACTACCTTGTCTATCCAATACACATTATTCTTGCCATCGCTTATTGGATCAAGATAGAAATCAGTCAGTAGAGAGTCAACCAAGCTTTGCAATCGTGGAGTCACACGTTGCATGTTCCACAAAGTGGCAATACGCTTGTAAAGATAGTTATTAGTAACAGGCTGTTCTACAGTAACAATCTGTTTCAGTTGTTCTTTCACCTTAGCAGCATTCTTAATAACACGTTCAATGTCAGGTTGTGCAGTCGACGCCCTGAGTGGAGCAGTCTTATACACTTTTTCACGCAAGTTTACCGCCTTAGAAATAGGTTCGTCAGCAACGCTAAACAACTTTAGTTGAACAGGTTGTCCATCATCATGATTTTTTGCCTGCTCAGGATGTTGCAAATCGTAGAGTTTTTCGATAATACCTGCCAGCACCCTTTCACGGTCTTGGAACCAATCCACCGACCATACACGCATGAAATTCCAGTTAAGCATACGCAATACATTAGGCTGACAAATTTCACGATCACGAGTGGTCTTGGTATTGTAATAGCTCTTGCCATCAGTAAGAATACCCAAGAGATATTTATCGGGGTCTCGAGGATCCACTATAGCTAAATCGATACGGAAATTAGACTTACCTACCATCTTATCTATTTGATATCCACGATCCTCTAATGCTGCAGCCAATTCATTGATAATTTCACTAGCCTGCATCCGTGAAGAAGCAACAGAAGGAAGAACCTGCATTCCCTTAGCAGCAAACTCGAGGAATTTCTTCAGTCCAACCACACCTTTTGCATTAGACCTCCGCAAATCTATTTGCTCAGCCTTCAAAGTAGAGAATACCATCATTTCATACCTCGCACGAGATACAGCTACATTCAATCGTCGTTCACCACCCTCATTGTTCAATGGTCCAAAATTCATGGACACATGACCATTCTTATCTGGTCCGTAGCCAACTGAGAATAAAATAACATCACGCTCATCTCCCTGCACGTTCTCTAGGTTCTTGATAAAGATAGGCTCTTCACTTTGGCTTGATTTCAGTTCTAAATCAGGATGCTTAGCCAATTCTTCGTCCAGATAGTCTTCAATCAAGCTCTGTTGCACCTTACTGAATGAAACAATACCAATGCTGTATTTGCTTAGTTCCTTATCTGACAATCGTCTTATTACTTCCTGAACTATAGCTCTGGCTTCATCTGGATTACAACGAGTACGGCCCTTGTCGTAGGTGCCGTCGATCTGTACTAACGACACCTTAGATAGACGGTCATCAACAGATGGGAAAGTAAACAATCGGCCATCGTAATACTGTGAGTTACTGAAAGCAATCAGGCTCTCGTGCTTACTGCGATAGTGCCAAGTAAGATAGCGAGATGGAATAGACAATGTGATGCAGTCGTCAAGGATACTGTCCATATCATCAATCTCTGCTTCTTCTTCATCCACAGCGGAAGTTGCAAAGAAACTCGTAGGTGGCATCTGCATAGGGTCACCTACTACCACCAGAGCCCTACCTCGAGCGATGGCACCTACAGCCTCACTGGTCGGCATCTGAGATGCTTCATCGAATACCACGATATCAAATTTATCTCTGTCAAGGTCGATATATTGTGCCACCGATATCGGGCTCATTAACATACAAGGACAAAGTCTCGGCAACAAGGTAGGTATCTGGTCAATAATCTTTCGTATGGTAGTTCCTCGTCCTCCATTAGCAATATTGCGTTTCAATATACCCATCTCAGAGTTGGCCGCTGCCTCCATAATCTGTGAAGGCACATTAGCTGCCAATCTACAATACAGTTCTTTCTTCGTCAATTCTTGGAAAGTAGCTGTCTCTTTACGGTATTTGTCAACCAGTTCGCTAAAAATCACCCCATTGAACATACGTAGATGTTCGTCACTATCTACCCTCATTAAGATAAGCTGGTGATATATTCCTTTCAGCAAAGCCTGTGCTGCCTCAGCTCCATTCTTATGTTGCTTTTCTATATAATCACATACACAATTCATGTGTTTAGCCTCCAACTCACGTTTACGGCTCACCCACTGGCACCAGTCTTTCACCTTATCGAAATTCAACATCCAACGCTCCAAAGTGTTCGGGACAGCGATAGAGATCTGTTCTTGAGGAAGCGTCATGGATGCAAAAGTAGCCATCATCGATTTCTGTTGCTTATGCAAGAGATTCAATTTCAGCAATTCCTTCATTTCTTCACTATACTGTTGCTTAAATGCAGGAAGGTCACCTCCCGTCTTCTCAATGAACAGATCCCTCACAGAAACATAACTTAAATCATGTCTGTTGGCAAAGTCAACCAGGAACTGAATCACCTGTGGTGCAGCGTTGTACGACTGTTCTATCTTTGTCCAGTCCTGATGATTATTATTCACCAGCGACCCAAAAGCTTCTTTCAACAAATCAAGTGAATTATCTACCCTTTTAGCATTAATCTGATAGTTGTTCACATTCTCGAGCAACTCCACTACTCCCTCAGCTTTCAGTTGACTGTCATAAGCCAGCATCTTCTTCAAGAAAGAACGCTTGGCAAAAAATTTTGTCAAAAACCACTTATTCTGAATGTCGTTCCATTCGTTCAATAATATTACAGGATTGATATCAAAAACACTATCAGAACATTGACGCAGCAACTGTTGCTTAAGCATATCACGCTTTCTGCCCGATGCCACCACTTCGTTAAATTCCTTCTTGAAATCTTGGTCAGCTGCCAATTTCAGCAAATTGCCATTCATATTATAGGCATTCTCTAACGCAGTGACAAATTTAACCAACCCTTCAATTTCATCCATACTATCGTCTGTGTTAGAATTAAATATCTTTTTCACAAACGACTCACTAGCCTGTTTGAAAGCAGAAAAAGCTTCACTATACTTCTGCAATGTTTCTTTTACCCTAGCAGTAGTTTCCAGGCGAGCATCATTAGGTTCCAAGCCTCTCAATGGATGATCACAAGGATGTCCTATCAGCTGAAATACAGTATCTAAACTGCGAAGTGAACTATCCCACTCATCCAGCGTCTCTACATTCACCTGCTTCAAATCGGGCAAATTATCATTCAGTTCTTCATCGTATTTAATCGACAAATAGCGCACGATATAATCATAAAGGGACAATCCAGAGGGTAAAACCTTATGCAATGCCTCTATGTTGCTGATCATCTTCAGACGATGTTCATAAAGCTGATTGGCAGCGGTCTCAAATTCTTGCGGAGACTGAATATGCACAGCATCCAAAGCCAACTGCATCTGCGCTAAAAAATGCTGCTTTGTCATCTTGTTTGAGTGCATCTCCAAGCAGAAAGGATCAAGTCCAATTTTCTTCAATCGTTTCTGTACCACCTCCAAAGCAGCCATCTTCTCGGCAACAAATAGCACTCTCTTGCCTTGATACAAAGCATTGGCTATCATGTTGGTGATAGTCTGCGATTTACCAGTTCCAGGAGGCCCATGCAGAATGAAACTTTTGCCATCGCCAGAGTCTATCACTGCCTCCATTTGAGAAGAGTCCACATCCAACGGAATCGCATATCGCTGTGGCTTGATAGACTTGTCCATTATTCTGGAATCAACAATATCGATATTATCCTGCCATTTCAGTTTATTTTCCATCAAAGTGGCAATCACAGGATTCATCTTCAACTTGAGAGCATTGCTATGTATATCATTCCACATCACAAACTTATTAAACGAGAACAATCCCAACATGGTTTCCTCCAGAACGTTCCATCGTTTCATGGAGGTAAGGTGTTGACGCAAAGCGGCAAACACCTGCTTTACATCTACTCCATGTTCGTCTGTAGGCAACGGATTTAGTCCTGTGAGGTTGATATGGAACTGTTGTTTAAGGAGTTCAATCAACGTGATGTTTAATATCATATCTTCGTCTCGAGAGCGAATCACATAACCAGATTCCCCACCCTTGCGCACCAAGTCAACTGGCAACAGCAAGATGGGAGCATATCGTGGCTGAACACTTTTCTCGCTTTCATACCATTTCAGCATACCCAAAGCCAAGAACAGAGAGTTGGCACCATTTTCCTCCATCGCCGTACGAGCCATACGGTAGAGGAACTTGATGCTATTCTTCAATTCTGTCTCGCTATGGAATGATATCAATCGCTTGTTCTTCAATTCGTCTTTTACCAGCGGTTCCAGGTCTGATGCTTGTAAAGAGGAGTCATACATGCCACTCTCAGAAGGCTCAATCTGCGTCTTGGGAAAAGGTTGCATCGTAAAGCTCTTTCCGCTTTGTAACTCATCTTCCACACGATCAATACCAAACGAAACAAAAGGAATGATACGCTTTCCTAATTTTGCGTTTAACAAATTGTTTCTTAGAGAGAAATCCAGCAATTTGCGCTCCCAGATGGTTTGCTTGGTGACAGCCTGTTTATCCTCCTCAATCTTCAATGCATAGTGATCCAGTCGCTCCACCTTTTCGGTGGCATTCTTATGTTTCACTCCATCGTTCTCAACCGTCAGCTTGCCATCAAGTTCAATGCGTTGCGGCATCGGCTTCACACTACTCAATCTGCAACGATGCACATCCACAAACAACTGGAAACGATCCTCGTCTTTCAGTTTCAAAACAGCAGATTTCACTGCTTCGTCAAAATCCACACTTTGCGAGGAGGTCAGAGCGGTAGTCTCAACCACCACGATGTCATTCACCCCATCGGCACATTTTTTTAGCAAGAACGAAGCATCATCACCAATATTCTGTGCATAAATATCTTCCGTAATCCATGCTCCCACGAATGCATGTCCTTTCTGCAACACCAATATGGGGAACAAACCTGACGCTTCCAAACAAGATGCAAATAGCAAAGTAGTGTCCAAACAAGTACCCAGTTTATCTGTAAGTACCTTGTCAGCTAATCTTACGCGTTGCCCCATAGGTTCAAATGATGCAGGAGGAGCCACATAAACCAAAGCCTCCCCACGCAGGGCCTCATAGATGGCAGCTACCTGCAAACGAGCCCTGTGTCTGTCTTGTGTCTGGTATTCATCCATAGCCGAAGAGCCCGTCCATTTCTCCATATATTTTGAAGCCTTCACAATGACACTGGATATCAGTGGATGGTTAGGCACCACAAACGACGCCAGCAATTCAGGACGAACAGAAGTACCTGTCCATTGATCAAAAGCCATCAGACTGATTGGAAAGTCATGAGTCAGCAAGGTCTCTTCTCCAGCAGTGATAGTGATGGTAAACATAGTATCCACCATCTCAGTCATATTCAATAGCTTATCTATTAATGGTTCAATCTTTAGTTCTGAAATTTGCACCCTTTGTCCTGCCTCAACAAAATCAAGGTATTGAGCGTTGGGGATGATGAATTCACCGCTCACACCCACCTTCACACCCTGCCAGTTGGATGCATCATGATTCTCCACCTCACACATCGTGCAGGTATTCACCTTATTAAGCAGCATGGAATAGTTAACGCAGGGCAGGTAGTCCAACCTCAAACCACCCTGATGACCGTTGTCAAATGATGATATATAGTCCATTTTAACGAATTATCGATATAATTTTCCTCAAAATTAGATATTCTTTTTAATTATATCAATAAAAATGCTTTATATTTGTAGGAAATTTAGAAAATACATTAAAAATCTACTTTAATATTATGAAAAAACACATCATTTCTTTGGCAGTTATTGCATGTAGCATGAGCGTTTTTGCCCAACTGCCTTATCAGAATCCAGCCCTTTCTCCAGAGGAGCGCGCCGAAGACCTGTTGCTTCGCCTCAATCTGGAAGAAAAAGTGACGCTGATGCAGAATACATCGAAAGGTATCGACCGTCTGGACATCAAGCCCTACGACTGGTGGAACGAAGCCCTGCATGGTGTAGGCCGTAACGGCTTGGCCACCGTCTTCCCACAGACCATCGGTATGGCGGCATCATGGAACAACGAGTTGCTCGAACAGGTATTCACCGTTGTGAGCGACGAAATCCGTGTGAAGCACCGTCTGGCAAAGGAATCAGGCGATGTGAAACGCTATCAGGGACTAACCTTCTGGACCCCAAACATCAACATCTTCCGTGATCCACGTTGGGGACGTGGTCAGGAGACCTATGGCGAAGACCCCTACCTCACTGGTACGATGGGCTTGGCAGTAGTGCGTGGCTTGCAGGGACCTGCTGATTCTAAGTACGATAAGGCCCACGCTTGCGCCAAGCACTTTGCTGTTCACTCTGGTCCAGAATGGAACCGTCACGTGTACAATGCCGACCTCACCGATCCTCGCGACCTCTACGAAACCTACCTCCCTGCTTTCAAGGACCTGGTTACCAAAGGAGGCGTAAAAGAGGTGATGTGCGCCTACAACCGTTACGAGGGCAATCCTTGCTGCGGAAGCAACCGTTTATTGGTACAGATCCTGCGCAACGAGTGGGACTATCAGGGTATCGTGGTGAGCGACTGCGGTGCTATCGACGACTTCTATCGCCAGGGATACCACCAGACTGCAATGGATGCTGCTGAAGCTTCTGCTACTGCTGTGCTTACAGGTACTGACCTCGAGTGCGGTACTGCCTATCGCCAACTGGTACAGGCTGTTCAGCGTGGTGAGATCAAGGAGAGCGATATCGACGTGAGCGTAAAGCGCTTGCTCAAAGCACGTTTCGAACTTGGTGAGATGGACGAGCACACCCCTTGGGATGACCTGCCTACCTCACTGCTCAACAGCAAGGAGCACCAGCAACTCGCTCTGAAGATGGCCCGTGAGACAATGGTACTGTTGCAGAACAAGAACGACATCCTGCCTCTGAAGAAGAACCTCACCGTAGCTGTGATCGGCGCCAACGCCAACGACTCAGTGATGCAGTGGGGCAACTACAACGGAACCCCAGCAGCTACCGTAACCCTGCTCAAGGGCCTGCAGAATCGCCTGCCTAAGTCCAAGCTCATCTACGTTCCTGCTTGCGACCTCACCTCCGACAGAGTGTTCAACAGCCTCTTCAATCAGTGCTACAACGCTTCTGGCAAGGGCTTTGAGGTAGAATACTGGGGCAACAAGGACTTCAACGGCCCATCCATCGTGAAAGGCCGTGAAACCACCCCTTGGACTAAGTATACCGAAGGCAACACCGCCTTTGCAGCAGGTGTACCTCTCCAAGATTTCTCTTGCACTTACAAGAGCACCTTCCACGCTACACAAACGGCTGATGTAGAGATCCGTATTGGTTGCTTGGGCACCACTACCCTCCTCATCAATGGTCAGGAAGTAGAGAAGAAGACAGGCAACCTCAATGCCCTCACCGCATTCTATACCCTCAATGCTGAAGCAGGCAAGAACTACGATATCGAAATACGCTATCAGTATGTTACCTATGCTGGCAAATTCAGCTTCGACATTGGCCTGAACGAAAAGTTCGATGCACAGAAGGTCATCAACCAAGTGGCAAAGGCCGATGTAGTCATCTATGCAGGAGGTATTTCTCCACGTCTTGAAGGCGAGGAAATGCCTGTATCCATTGAGGGATTCAAGGGTGGCGACCGTACCGATATCGAGTTGCCAGCCATCCAGCGCAACCTGCTCAAGGCCCTCAAGGCAGCAGGCAAGAAAGTGGTTTACGTCAACTTCTCAGGTTCAGCCATCGGTATGGTACCAGAGACAGAGTCTTGCGACGCCATCATCCAGGCTTGGTATCCAGGTCAGGCAGGCGGTACAGCTATTGCTGATGTCATCTACGGCGACTACAACCCTGCTGGACGCCTTCCTGTTACGTTCTACAAGAACATCAAGCAGGTGCCTGATTTCGAGGACTACAGCATGAAGGGACGCACCTATCGCTACATGACCGAGAAGCCTCTGTTCCAGTTTGGTTACGGCTTGAGCTACACCACCTTCCAGTATGGTACCCCACGCATCGAAGGCAAGAACGTAGTCGTTGCAGTGACCAACACAGGCAAGCGTGCTGGCGACGAAGTGGTACAGCTCTATGTCAAGAAGAACGACGAGAAAGACGGTCCACAGAAGACCCTGCGTGGCTTCAAGCGCGTGAACATCGCAGCTGGTCAGACCGTGAATGTCAGCATTCCACTCACTGACGAGACCTTCAACTGGTGGGACAACAAGATCCACACCGTACATCCTATGAATGGCGACTACACCCTGCTCGTGGGCGCCAGCTCAGCAGATGAGGACCTCCAGTCAGTGGCCTACACCTTCTGACCTCAGGTACTCGTTTCGAGACAAACAATTAAAGGCTGCAAAATCTTGCAGCCTTTAATTATAGCCTTTACAATGTCTGTTTATTCAATTATCAATTAATTACCGCTACCACAAAAGTATTGGCAGGCAAAGAACCAGAGACAACATTGCCAGTAATTTGCAAAGGAATCTCAAATGGTTTAATAAGATTAGGATTCGCAATGCTATTTTCAGCCTCTAAGTCGTTGCTCTGGAGTACAATAGCCTTAGCGTTACTGAAGGTCTGTCCCTTCTTCATGCCTTCAAAC
>JAEEOD010000349.1 GCA_016284115.1 Bacteroidaceae bacterium | reverse complement strand
CTACAACACCGTTTCGCCTGCTTCGGGAAAAGTGCTTTCGGGTGGTGTCGATGCTAATGCGCTCCACAAGCCTAAGCGTTTCTTTGGTGCTGCTCGTAACATCGAGAATGGTGGCTCACTGACAATCCTGGCAACGGCCCTCACAGAGACTGGCTCTAAGATGGATGATGTGATCTTCGAAGAGTTCAAGGGTACTGGTAATATGGAATTGCAGTTGGATCGTACCCTAAGCAACAAACGTATCTTCCCAGCTATCAACGTTATCCTCTCAAGTACGCGTCGTGACGATCTGTTGCAGGATCAGCTTACTCGCGACCGCATGTGGGTTGCTCGTCGCTTCATGGCAGACATGACACCACAGGAAGCTATTGAGAAAGTAAAAGGTCTAATGGAGAATACCCGTACCAACCAGGAATTTTTAATGAACATGAATTCATAACCTATTAGCATAGTTGACTTACCATGTTTGAAAATCTAAGTGATAGACTTGAAAGATCGTTTAAAATATTAAAAGGTGAAGGCAAAATTACAGAGATTAATGTTGCCGAAACCTTGAAAGATGTGCGCAAGGCGTTGCTTGATGCTGATGTTAACTACAAAGTTGCTAAGGCATTTACCGATACCGTCAAGCAGAAAGCTTTAGGACAGAACGTGCTGACTGCCGTAAAACCCAGTCAGTTGATGGTGAAGATTGTACACGACGAGTTGGCTACACTGATGGGTGGTGAAACAGCAGAACTTAATCTTACCCAAAAACCAGCCGTAATTCTAATGTCAGGTTTGCAAGGTTCTGGTAAGACTACCTTCTCGGGCAAGTTGGCTCGCATGCTCAAAACTAAAAAGAATCGTCGTCCATTATTGGTAGCTTGCGATGTCTATCGTCCTGCTGCTATTGAGCAGTTGCGCGTGTTGGCTGAGCAGATTGATGTACCAATGTACTCGGAGCCAGAGAGCAAAGATCCTGTAAGTATCGCACAACATGCTATCGCAGAGGCAAAGGCCAAGAGCTACGACCCAGTGATTATCGATACTGCTGGTCGCTTGGCAGTGGATGAGGAGATGATGAATGAAATAGCGGCCATTAAGGAGGGCATCAGTCCAGATGAAATCCTCTTTGTAGTAGATTCAATGACGGGTCAAGATGCTGTTAACACCGCTAAAGAGTTCAACGATCGTCTGGACTTTACGGGCGTAGTACTTACCAAGCTCGATGGTGACACCCGTGGTGGTGCAGCATTGTCTATCCGAACAGTGGTAAACAAGCCTATCAAGTTTGTAGGTACTGGTGAGAAGTTGGAAGCTATCGACCAGTTCCATCCAGAACGTATGGCCGACCGTATCCTCGGTATGGGTGATATCGTTTCTTTGGTAGAGCGTGCCCAAGAGCAATATGACGAGGAAGAGGCAAAGCGTCTGCAGAAAAAAATTCAGAAGAACCAATTTGACTTCAACGACTTCTTAGGTCAGATTGCCCAGATTAAGAAGATGGGTAATCTCAAGGACTTGGCTGCTATGATTCCAGGTGTGGGCAAGGCTATCAAGGATATAGACATCGACGACAATGCATTCAAGAGCGTCGAAGCCATTATCCATTCTATGACACCACAAGAACGTATGCATCCTGAAGTACTCAACACCTCTCGCCGTCAACGTATAGCTAAAGGTAGTGGTACTGACATTCAAGAGGTGAACCGCCTTATCAAGCAGTTCGACCAAATGCGTAAGATGATGAAAACCGTAACTGGCGGAAAGATTCCTCAAATGGCGCAGATGATGAGACAAGGTGGAAGAAGACCTTTTTAAACTATAACAAATTTATATATGACACTGATTGACGGAAAAGCTGTATCAGCCCAAATAAAGCAAGAAATAGCCACTGAAGTAAAACAGATAGTAGCTGCTGGTGGCAAACGCCCCCATTTGGCTGCTATCTTGGTGGGGCACGATGGCGGTAGCGAGACGTATGTAGCCAACAAGGTAAAAGCCTGCGAGGCATGTGGGTTCAAGTCATCCCTTATCCGGTATGAGGCGGATATTACCGAAGCCGAACTGCTGGCAAAGGTAGAGGAACTTAACCAGGATGCCGATATAGATGGTTTCATCGTGCAATTGCCGTTGCCCAAGCACATCTCTGAGCAGAAGGTCATCGAGGCTATCGACTACCGCAAAGATGTGGATGGATTCCACCCTATTAATGTAGGACGCCTGGCCATTGGCCTGCCTTGCTATGTTTCTGCCACCCCTAACGGCATCATCGAGTTGTTGCGCCGTTACAACATCGAGACATCGGGCAAGAAGTGCGTGGTATTAGGCAGAAGCAATATCGTAGGCAAACCCATGGCTACCCTGATGATGCAGAAAGCCAACCCGGGCAATGCCACTGTGACTGTGTGCCACAGCCACAGCCGTGACTTGAAGAAGGAATGTCAGGAGGCCGATATCATCATTGCTGCTATAGGTAAACCCAATTTCGTGACGGCCGACATGGTGAAGGAAGGTGCCGTAGTCATTGACGTAGGTACCACCCGTGTGCCTGATGCTACCAAGAAGAGCGGATTCCGCCTCAATGGCGATGTACAGTTCGACGAGGTGGCACCCAAGTGTTCGTTCATCACACCTGTGCCTGGTGGTGTAGGACCTATGACCATTGTGTCGTTGATGAAAAACACGCTACTTGCAGGTAAGAAAGCAATATATCAATAAAAAAAACAGGGCAAACCTTTTGTTATTTCAAAGTTTTGCCCTATCTTTGCAACCGCATTTGAAAGAATGCAACATGGTGCCCGTAGTTCAGTCGGTTAGAGCGTCAGATTGTGGTTCTGAATGTCGTGGGTTCGAGTCCCACCTGGCACCCCAAATAAAAGATGCCAAGTATAAGCAATAAAAGTTCTTATACCTGGCATCTTTCTTTTCTACATCCAGTGACTTATAATATTACAATGTGTTTTCTAAAGCCAAAGAAAACACCCAGAATGTGGGTGCTCTCTTTAGTTAGAAGTAGCATGTCGTAGTGTGGAATTGAATATAGTTAAAGTGTAGTGAATGTTCTATTATTCCACGTAAAATAAATTATCCAGTTCTCTTAACATTCAGATAGGAAAGATGTTATAAAGTGTATTTCTTACACTATTCTTTTGCAAATATATGGAATAATTATCTACATTACCTAATAAAACACTGTTAAAAAGGGTTAACAATCTATCGAATTTCCTTTATTATCAATTAGATAGGATGAACAATATGAAAAGAATAGTATAAAAAGGATATGATAAGTAAATGTTTTTAACTAATAATATACAAAAACTAATACTGAATAGAATAATTGAGGGAAGCTGCACATTGGTAGCCTTCATCATACATTTTTTGCAACTTACAGACATCCTTCTCAATACGACTTACATTTATCGGATTGACGGGGCGGACGACAATTGCCTTCCCCTCACGCTCCAACTGTTCCAATTGTTCGAGCTGGTGGTTGTACATCTGTCCACGTTGGCGTATTGCTTCTTTGAGCAACGGAAACTGTTTATATAAAAATCCAGGGATATAGGGTTTCTTTTCACTTTTACGATAGCCCAAATTGCGGGTAAGCACCACCACTACCTTTTCGTAGCCCTGAGAGAAAGCTCGCTCAAAAGGAATAGAATCAGAAATTCCACCATCCAACATGGGGCGACCATCTACATAGGCGATAGGACAACCAAAAGGCAGACTACACGATGCTTTGACAATATCGATAATGCGCTTTGGATCGTGTTTCTCTTCCAGATAGACAGCTTGACCTGTTACGCAATCAGTGGTGACCATCTCGAAACGCTCGGGATTATGCTCATACACATCATATCTATAGGGAATAATACGTTCTGGAAAATCATGAAATATCAAACGAAAATCCATAATGTTTCGCTGAGTGAGCAGAGACTTCAATCCTATATAATTATATTCTCTCATCAAATCGATGTTGGCCTTCTTTGCCCTACCTCGCTGGTAAGACATATAAGATATACCATTGCTGGCACCTGCACTCACACCAATAACATACGGAAAACGGATACCATTATCCATAAAAAAGTCAAGCACACCACAAGTGAAAACACCACGCATGCCACCTCCCTCTAAAACGAGAGCCGTCTTATCATCAATTATAACAGATTGGCTCATAATAAAAATTTTCTTATGCAAAGATAGTGATAGTTTGCGAATTATATGTAACTTTGTCTCAATTCTAACTAATTTAACAAACAAGTATGATGAAAAAATCATTATTATTAGCTGCATTAGGCATGTTCAGCCTAAGCGTTGCTGCACAAGATGCCTCCAAGGAAAATGAGGGCTTTAAGTTTACTGTAGTAAAAGAGAATCCTATTACATCT
>JAEEOD010000348.1 GCA_016284115.1 Bacteroidaceae bacterium | reverse complement strand
TGAAATTCGTGAGCAGTCTTCACGATTTACCCTTGACGGTGTGGTGCCTACCGATAGTCAGAATCCAGTAAAGCACAACTTCCCCAAACCTAACAAGCCTCGTTATGAGAGCAACCGCGATATATTCCAGAGCGATAACAGTCTGAGCAAAAAGGTAGTTGAAAGAGTATTTACCAGCACAGAAGGTTTGCCTGGCAGACCTGAAATGTTGGGGAATAGCCTCATCAGTCTCTATACCACCTTACCCAGCATCAACCATGTAGGCATGATGGGCAACATTGTTACCGACCAGGAGATTGTGGATCGTTGGGAAGCATCAAACCTGGGTTCTTACTCTTGGGTATTCGCCGGGCAGTATAACATGATTCCTATTTTGGAGGATATCCTCAAGAAGGCAGATGCTGCGATTAATGGTAGCAGTGACCGTATCTCTGACCTACGCTTTGGACACGATACCTGCATTGGCCCGCTGACGGTGTTGATGGGCATCAATGGTGCTGATACCGACCCTGAAGACCCATACGAGGTGAAGAATATCTATCAAAATTGGGAGACTTGCAAGGCTTCTAATATACAGTTAGTGTTCTATCGTGGCAAGAAGGCATCTGATGATATACTCGTAAAGTGCTTGCTGAATGGTGATGAGGCAAAACTGCCAGTGCCTACGGATATGTTCCCATATTATAAGTGGAGTGATTTCCGCTCATTCTATCAGAATAGGATAAATAGCATTGTTAGGTGACAAAAAAACTGTATTTTCTTTTTGTCATTCCAAATAAAGCAGTACCTTTGCAGTCGCAAAAGCAACGAAAGGCAATGCATCGCCACTTTAGCTCAGTCGGTAGAGCAACGCATTCGTAACGCGTAGGTCGCCAGTTCAAGTCTGGCAAGTGGCTCATGACACCAAAGGAGATGCTGGCTAAGCATCTCCTTTAATGATTATTAGGCGTATGAAAAAACGTACAACACATATTCTGCTTGGTGCTTTTCTCGCCCTGCTACTGATAGCCTGTGCCATCGGTGGTGCTTTTTATTACTATTTTATGGCTCCGCAGTTCTTCCCCCAACAGACGGCATACGTGTATATCGACCGTGACGATACGGCTGACTCGGTGTATGTAAAGGTGCAGCAGGTGGGAAACGTGAAGGACTTTCACGGATTCAAGTGGATGAGCGAGTACCGACACTATCCTGAAAGCATCCGTACAGGACGTTATGAGATTCGCAACAATGAGAGTGTATATCATGTGTTCAGTCGCATCTGGCGAGGTTATCAGACACCTATGAACATCACCATCAACAGTGCCCGTACGATGAAGAGACTGGCTGGTCAAGTAGGTAGGCAACTGATGATTGACTCAGTGGAGATTGCTACACTGATGTACGATTCTGCCTTTCAAACCAAGATGGGTTATACAAAAGAGACGATGCCTGCATTGTTTATACCCGATACCTACGAGATGTATTGGGATATCTCTGTGGATGAGTTCTTCGACCGTATGCAGACAGAGCATAAGCGTTTCTGGAACACCAGCCGTACGGCAAAAGCCAAAGAAATGGGATTATCAGAGAATGAGGTTGCAACACTGGCCTCTATTGTGGAGGAAGAAACTAACAATAACCCAGAGAAACCATCGGTAGCAGGCTTATATTACAACCGCTTGCGTATTGGTATGCCATTACAAGCTGACCCTACCATCAAATTCGCACTGCAGGAATTTGGCATCCGTCGTATCCTCAACTCCGACTTGAATGTGGAGTCTCCTTACAATACTTACCTACACAAGGGATTGCCTCCAGGTCCCATCCGCATTCCTTCGGTGGTGGGCTTAGATGCCGTGTTGAACTACGCCCATCATAACTATCTCTATATGTGTGCCAAGGAAGATTTTTCGGGCACACACAACTTTGCCGCTACATACCGTGAGCACCTGAACAATGCACAACGCTATTGGGCAGCTTTGAACAAAAGAAAGATCAGTCGATGAAATGGTTTGTATTCCATAAGGGGCAACTGCTTTTACAGCAGCAAGACGATGCTTTACGGGTACCAGAGGGCAATGAGCCTCCAGTACCTGTGCCTGATGGACACCATGTGCATGAGGTGACCATGAATAATGGCACAAAGGTGAATTCATTTGAGATAGAAGACATTGACATTCAATCGTCAACGGTCAAC
This sequence comes from Bacteroidaceae bacterium, assembly GCA_016284115.1. Next base: position 13,756 of record JAEEOD010000348.1, on the reverse strand, counting down.
GGTCATTGGAAGCTAATTGGTCTTAGGGACTCTTTCAACTACATTCCTTTAGAGGATTATCTTTGTGGAGGCAAGGCAGCGCAGATACTATACTGGGATAAGCATAGCCGTTATTGTCCTACGTGTGGAGTCCTTACTATCCAAGAAACGCCCATTATGAAGAAATGTCCGCAATGCGGATTGGAGATGTATCCACCCATTGCCACCGCTATCATTGTATTGATACAAAAAGGTAATGAAATCTTGTTGGTACATAACCGAGCCTTCAAGCGTAACTATTACGGATTGGTAGCTGGTTTCTTGGAAGCTGGCGAGAGTTTGGAGCAGTGTGTGGTTCGCGAAGTGAAAGAGGAAACAGGTCTTACCATCAAGAACCTGCAATACTTTGGCAGTCAGACTTGGCCCTATCCCAGTGGTCTGATGGTGGGCTTTACTGCAGAGTATGAGAGTGGTACCATCAAACTCCAGGAAGATGAACTAAGTGCCGGCGCTTTCTATAGTAAAGACAACCTGCCGGAGATACCCAAGAAAATGAGTATCGCCCGCAAGTTGATAGACTGGTGGTTGGCTAACCACTAAACAATGGCTATTCGTTCCAAATCGTAAGGCACGAACACCTGGCCATCATAGACTGACTGAGCCTCTGTAGAATAACGTTCTTTACGTGTATCCAACGTCTTATCCTCCGTGTGATAGAGAATCAGGTTAGGCACACCCAAGGTCTTAGCCAAACGGGCTGCATCCAAAGCGGTGCTGTGGTGCTTCTTGTAAGGTTGGAAACGCTCACGGTCAGCATAAAGGCAAAACGCCTCACTCATCATCCAGTCAGCACCCTTGACGTATGGTTCATTTAACTCGCAATAAGGTTCATCGCCTAAGCAAGCCAACCGTTTACCGTTAGCAAAGGTAACTGTAAAGCCGAATTGCTTCTCCTTGGTAGAATGGATGTCGAAACACTGCACCTGCATATCGCCAGCCTGGAAGCTGTCGCCATCGCCAAATTCTTGATACACCACATTGACACCTATCCTATCCACCTGTTTCTGTGGCAGTGTTTGCCTGGCAATATAGTCAATCAAGTCAAGTACCTTTTTATGGCTATGTATCTTTAACTGTTGTGGTTTCTGATACTGCAGAGCCATACGCATCAGCCAGATAACGCCTAAGATATGGTCAGTGTGAGCATGGGTAATAAAGAGGTCATCAATTTCTTCGCAACCCACGCCAGCCTTTTGCAACTGCGACAGAATGCCATTACCGCCACCAGCATCCACCAACATCATGCTACCACTCTCACTACGTACAATGAAGCAGGTGTTGTAGCAGCGAGTCACCATCGCATTGCCGGTGCCTAAGATTATTATTTCGTTGTTATTCATACAATAAATATACACCCTTCTCGGGGTACTCCCCATTTCTAAGGAAGGGGAAAGTTTTGGGGTCTTTGTTGGTTTAACTATTCAATAAAGGCGAAGCCAAATAGCTCCGCCTTTATTATATATAAGGTATAAGATAACCTTATGCAAAGTTATCGAACATCAAGTTCTGTGCCGGTACGCCCAAGTCATAAAGCAGACCTTCTACAGCCTTTGACATTGGACCAGGACCGCACATGTAGTACTCGATATCCTCAGGAGCCTCATGATCCTTCAGATAGTCGTTGTACATCACCTGATGAACGAAGCCAGCTGTGTATTTCACACCAGCTGCATCGGCAGCAGGATCCGGACGGTCAAGTGCCAAGTGGAAGTGGAAGTTCGGGAACTCCTTCTCCAAGCCCAAGAAGTCGTCGAGATAGAATACCTCGTTCAAAGCGCGTGCGCCATAGAAATAGTGCATCTCACGATCCTTAGTCTTCAACGTCTTACACATGTGCATAATCTGTGCACGCAGAGGAGCCATACCAGCACCACCACCTACCCAAATCATCTCACGCTTAGAGTCGAAAATAGGGTGGAACTCACCATAAGGGCCACTCATCTTCACCTTGTCGCCTGGCTTCAGGCTGAAGATGTAAGAAGAAGCGATACCAGGACTAACATCCATGAAGCCCACCTGTGGTTTTGGCTTAAATGGAGGCGTAGCGATACGTACGGTCAACATGAAGCGGTCACCCTCAGCTGGATAGTTAGCCATAGAGTAAGCACGGATAGTTGGTGTATCGTTCTTGCACTTCAAGGTAAACAGACCGAACTTCTCCCATGCTGGCAGGTACTCACCCAAAGACTCCTTATCGATGTCCTTGTCGTAGTCCATATCATAAGTAGGAATCTGGATCTGTGCATAAGAACCAGGGATGAAGTCCATGTGCTCACCAGGAGGCAGCTGTACGATGAATTCCTTGATAAAGGAAGCCACGTTCTTGTTAGAAACAACGGTACACTCGTATTCCTTCACGCCCAAGATGCTTTCAGGAATCTTGATAGAGAGGTCGTTCTTCACCTTTACCTGGCAGCCTAGACGCCAATGGTCTTGCTGTTGTTTGCGGGTGAAGTGAGAGGTCTCTGATGGCAGAATCTCACCACCACCTTCGAGCACCTGTACTTTGCACTGACCGCAAGAGCCCTTACCACCGCAGGCAGAAGGAAGGTGAACGTCGTTAGTCACCAATGTATTGAGCAAAGTGCTACCAGAGTTTACCTCCAACACCTTGTCGCCGCCATTGATAGAAATTTTAACCATACCTGAAGGCACCAAGTAATACTTGGCAACCAGCAGGATAATGACAAGCAGCAGGATGACTACAAGGAATACCCCAATGCTCGCTAATATTAAATTCATATCCATTGTATATTCCTTTCTTTTTTAGAGTTTCAAACCAGAGAAGCACATAAAGCCCATAGCCATCAAGCCTACCACGATAAACGTGATGCCTAGTCCCTTTAGAGGAGCAGGTACATCAGAGTAAGCCATCTTTTCACGAATAGCAGCCAAGCCAACGATAGCCAACAGCCAACCAATACCAGAACCCAGTGCATAACCCAGTGCGTCAACCACACCACCGATATACTTAGGATCACTTGGGTTCAGACCGATGCGCTGCTGCATGAACAATGAAGCACCCATGATGGCACAGTTCACAGCAATCAGTGGCAAGAAGATACCTAATGCATTGTAGAGAGAGGGGCTGAAACGCTCCACTACCATCTCCACAATTTGTACGATAGCAGCAATCACAGCGATGAAAAGAATGAAGCTGAGGAAACTCAGGTCAACACCAGGTATCAATGCGCCTTCTGCCAATACGTAAGTCTGCAGCAGGTAATTCACAGGCAGGGTAACGAGCAACACAAATGTAACAGCGGCACCCAAACCTAAAGCAGTCTTTACATTCTTAGATACGGCAAGGTAAGAGCACATACCCAGGAAGAATGCAAATATCATATTGTCCACGAAGATAGAGCGGACGATTAAGCTAAAGAAATGTTCCATACTCTTTCAATTATTACTTTTCTTGCAATTCTTTATTGTGGGCACGCTGGTACCAAATGATACATGCTACGATGATCAGTGCCATCGGAGACATTACCATCAGACCGTTGTTCATGTAACCCAAATCCTTCAACCAATCATAGTTCAACAGATTGAAACCAAGCAGGGTGCCTGAGCCGAGAATCTCACGGAATACAGCCACAATCACCAGAATCTTGGCATAACCCAAACCGTTGCCAACGCCATCCAGGAAAGACTCCCAAGGACCATTCTGCATAGCAAACGCTTCCAGACGACCCATCAGAATACAGTTGGTAATGATCAGACCTACATACACTGACAGCTGAACACTTACATCGTAAGCGAACGCCTTCAAAATCTCACTAACGATAGTTACCAAGCTCGCAACCACCACCAACTGAATGACGATGCGGATGCGGTTAGGTACTGTCTTACGCAGCAGAGAAATCACCACATTGGCAAAAGCCGTAATGACTGTCACTGCCAGACCCATCACAATGGCCGGCTCCAACTTGCTACTTACAGCCAATGCTGAGCAGATACCCAGCACCTGTACGGTAACAGGGTTGTTCAAGCCAAGAGGAGTCATGAACACTTCTTTATTTTTTGCTGAAAATAATGCTGACATATTCTTTCCTCCTCTTATTTATTAGTTAAAAATGCCTTGTAGTTGTTCAGGCAGTCCTTCAACATAGCGTCCACACCGTTAGAGGTCATGGTACCACCAGTGATACCGTCCACCTTGTTGATATCGCCCTTAGCCTGTCCACTCTTCACCACTTCGATAGCCACATCGTTGCCATTCAGCAACTTTTTGCCCTCGAACTGCTGTTGGAAAGCAGAATAGCTCTGAATCTCAGCACCCAAACCTGGAGTCTCGCTGGCATGAGAGAAATAAGCGCCATATACTGTATCCTTATCCTCGTTCACTGCCACATACCCCCAGATAGAGCCCCACAAACCTGCACCAAATACAGGGAACACATACTTTTTCTGGCCGTCAATCTCAGCCTCGAATACGTGCAACTGACCATTTTTCTTGAAATCATTCTCGAAACTGGTCACAAACTTGCCAGTATAGTCAGTGAGTTGTCCATTCTGGAACAACTTGTCGGCCTTTACATATTTATCATAGTCGGCTGCAGCGTCAGCTGATTCGCGAACGTTCAGCGCATACAGAATCTGCTTCTTGGTGTCCAACTCTACGTTAGCCTCCTGGCGGCTGCTGAAAACAGAGTGAACGAAAGACAGCAGGAATGCCACAATAACAACCATTACCGCAGCATAAATGATAGTATAACTATTACTATTGGTATTCATTTTCTTAAACGGTATTAATTGTTAAACTTTAGCAATTCTCTTCTCACGCTTGCTGATGTTGCTCTGTACTACACAGTAGTCAATCAGCGGAGCGAAGATATTCATCAACAGAATGGCGAGCATCATACCCTCAGGATAACCTGGGTTGAGCACTCGAATCACAATCGCCATCACACCAATAAGGAAACCATAGATGTACTTGCCACATTCAGTACGAGCAGAAGTAACAGGGTCGGTAGCCATGAATACGGCACCGAAGCAGAATCCACCCAATACCAAGTGCTCATACCAAGGCATGTTTGCTATGGCTGTGTCAGGACCAATGGCATTGAACACCAAAGCCATTAGAGCACCACCAACAAACACGCTCAACATAGTCTTCCAACTGGCAACACCTGACCACAGTAGAATCACAGCACCAATAGCGATAGCTATCACACTGGTCTCACCAATAGAGCCAGGGATAAAACCTGTCACCATGTCAGAAAACTCATAAGTAACATCTACCCCTGTAGCAGCCTGTCCTAAAGGTGTAGCTACCGTAAGGCCATCAACAGTCTTTCCTAAGCCCAGAATACTGTCACTTGACACCCAAACGGCATCACCTGACATCTTAGTAGGATAAGCGAAAAACAGGAATGCACGGGTAATCAGTGCCACGTTGAACACATTCATGCCAGTACCGCCAAATACTTCCTTAGCAAATATCACAGCGAAAGCCGTTGCAATAGCAAGAATCCACAATGGGCAGTCGATAGGCACAATCAGCGGAATCAAAATACCAGATACCAGGAAACCTTCCTGAATCTCTTCATTCTTCCACTGAGCCACAGTAAACTCGATGCCTAGACCTACCACATAAGATACTATGATTTTTGGCAGCACAGCCAGGAAACCATAGAAGAACATAGCCCAGAAGCCACCTTCTGCGCCAGTAGCAATAAAATGCTGATAGCCCACGTTGTACATACCGAACAACATGGCCGGAATCAATGCAATCACTACCAATGACATGATTCGTTTGCTGTCGATGGCATCATGAATATGCGTTCCGGATTTCGCTGTGTTATTTGGCACAAACAAGAATGTCTCGAAGCCATCGAACACAGAACGAAATGCGTGTAATTTGCCTCCTTCTTCGAAGTTCGGCTTTATCTTATCCAGATAATTTCTTAACGCGCTCATTATTTAGTTTCTGTTTTTAATTACTTAGTTAAAACTTTAAGCCATTTCAGCACGAAGTGCGTCAAGTCCTTCACGTACGATGCGTTGTACCTCCACCTTAGAAGAGCATACAAACTCGCAGAGAGCAAAGTCTTCTGGAGCCACCTCATAGATGCCCAACGCCTCCATCTTATCGATATCACCGGCGATGATAGCCTTTACCAAATACTCAGGATAGATGTCCATCGGGAACACGCTGTCGTATTCGCCAGACATAATCATGTGACGTTCGCCACCCTTAATGCGTGCGTCCATCACATATTCCTTCTTACCCTGTAGCCAGCTGAAATAAGAACGGCTGGTACTAAAATCATTTATGCGAGGCATAATCCAACCAAATAACTCATGCACGTCATTACCTTCAGGTATCACCGTCAGTTGCGCGTGGAATGCGCCCAGATAACTGCCTTCCGCATTCACCTGCTTACCAGTAAGCACGTTGCCACTAATGTAACGCAGGTTCTTAGCAGTAGTCACATGTCCCTTGAACACGTTGTCAAGTTTAGCACCCAGCAACATCTTCACGTAGCAAGGCTTTACAAATTCAGAGCCTGTGAGTGCTACAGTGCGCATCAGGTTCACCTTACCATCGTTGAATAAACGCCCGATGAAGATGACAGCTTCTGCACCGATAGTCCAAACAACCTCTCCTTTGTTTATGGGAGCCACATGATTGATTTGAACGCCCACGTTACCAGCAGGATGAGGACCATCAAACGTGTTGATGGTTACATTCTTTGCCTGCGTCAAGGCAGCAGACTTCTGATTTACACTCACACCCAAGTACACCTTGGTAATCTTAGCCAGTGCATCGAGACCAGTCTGGAAGTTTCCTTCCTCACCTTTCAGCTGCAATTCAAAGTCGGGAGCCAAAGGAGCACTGTCGAAAGCTGACACAAAGATAGCGCGTGGCGCATCGTCAGGATTAGCAATCACATCATACGGACGCTGACGCATAAATGCGAACAGACCAGCTTCCAGCAGAGCAACTTTCACCTGATCACCTGTAAGGGTAGCAGGATCCTTCTTGCCAAAAACTGCATACTGCTGCTCCTTGTCAGGAGTCACAATGATGTTCATCACCTTTCTACGTGCACCTCGCTCAACGCTTGTAACTACGCCACTAACTGGCGAAACAAATTTCACTTCGGGGTGATTCTTGTCAATAAACAAGGGTTCCCCTGCAAGGACATGCACCTGCTCTTTCACCACCACTTTGGGAATGACACCAGTAAAATCATCGGGCACAAGAGAATATGCGTCCGATGCAGGTAAAGTTGTCACTTCATTAGCTGGTTTACCTTTCAGGTTAATATCCAAGCCTTTGCGTAACTTAATTACATTTGCCATGCGATTATATTAATAATTAGTATTCGTTTATCTTTGCAAAAATAATGAATTAATAACAAAAAAACGAAGTTATTGCGGTTTATTTTCCTCAACAACTCCGTTTCTTTATCTTTCAAGATAAAAGACAACCACAAATGTAGCTAATTTTACTCTTCTTCAGCAAACATAGGGTCCCATGCAGGCAACTTCACTGGTGTCAATTTCAGTAGTTCCTTCACCTTTGCAGTGGCATAACGGCTCTCCACCACCAGACGGAACATATACTCGTTGAACCACTCGTCAGTCATGATGAGGAAACCCTGGTAACCACGATCGACACCCCAACTATTCTCCACCATCCACTTTACAGGCTTACCTGCCTTGTCCAAGTCAACTGCCGTCAGAGTCATGGCATGTGTTGAACCACTGGTAAAGGTTTGGATGCGCTGTTTCTTATCCATACAGAAAGTTGTACCCATCAGTGAGCCATAGTCGAAGTTATTCACATCCAGCAAGCCACGCTTGGAGTCTTGAAACTTGCCCACATCACAAGAAAAATACATCATAGTATTGTCTTTCAACGAGGCTATTGCCATCTCTTTAATCTCATCTATAGGCAGATTCACATACACCCAGTTCTGTCCATCGTAGGTATGACGATCATAGTCAATTTCATAAGTCTTATAATACTCACGCGTAGGGTCATTCATCAACATCACATAATTGGTGAGCAGGCCTTTGTCACCATACTTATCATAAAAAGACGAAGGGGTATGGTGCTCGGTAGCCACAGGCTTACCATCAGTGTCTTTGCGCACGAAATCGAACTCTTTAGGAGGAATGCCTAAGTTCAGCACCAACATACGATATACAGTGGCAAGCATTTCTGTCTTTTGTGTCTCCAAGTCTGCTTGTTTTACGCCATTAGCTGCATCGTCGCGTAATTTCAAGCCATACTCTTTCAGTTTCTGGGAAATCAGGTTGCGCATGGTTGAGGTATGCGTACTACTATAAGTCTCAGGCATCACATCTTTAGGCACTAAACCATATTTCTGCACCAGGTCGGCAACACCGCAGAAAGTACCGCCATCGCTCAATGGATGCTGGAACAACCACTCCACCATCTTATCGTCCATCGGTTGCTGACGGGTATCAATTACACCTTGAAGAAAAAGGTTTGCCTTTTCCAACTGGTCATAAAAGAATGTATAGTTCTGTGAATATTCAAACACAGGCAGACTATATTGTTCAATGGCCTTGGCACGCATCACGTTCAAGCCTGTAAACAGCCAACAGCGGCCAGATGATGCCTGATTGGTAATGCCTTTCGACTTTACACGGATGGAGAAATTGGTATCCATTGCTTTCTGGTTGTCCTGATTTACCACCAATGTACTGATGTCATTACTGCCGATGGCATTGCGGAGTGCCCTATTAGCAGGTGAATCTTCATACCCTTTTTCTATTTGTTGTAGCATAGTACTAGATATGCCGCCTTTGCCAGTCTGGGCATTTACAGCCACTGCTGATAAAACCAACATGATGGCCATAAACAAATGTTTCTTCATAGTATTTAAATTTATAAAATAAGCCCCAGAGCTAAAGCAATGGGGCTTACTGTCAAGTGATTCAACATAAATTGTTTATTATTCTTGAGGTCTTTCGATGTATGCCAGCACATCACCCTTATTCACAGTAGCACCTTGCTGTGCGCATACCTCAATGATCTTACCAGTAAAATTAGCTTTTACTTCTGCCTGCTCGCCCCAAAGAGTTGTAATGTAGCAGAAGTGATCACCTTCCTGGAACTTGTCACCGATAGCTGGTGCCATTGATGCGTTCACCACATCAATCTCCCACAGGACCTGACCGTTTACTGGAGCTGTGATAGGCTCAGCCTTCGCACGTTTCAGCTTCAAGATATCCTCTGGATTGAATCCCTGTTTAGCCATCCTTGCATCCTTAGCCTTCTGCAAGTCTGCCTCGAAGCGCTGTTTAGCTACACCACTCTTGAATGGACGATACTGTTCTGGGTGCATTGCCAACTCAAACAGTTCTTCATCGTCTGGACCAGTCTCCCAGCCATTTTCTTTCATCTCCTTGCGGAAATCATCCATATTGTCTGGATAGAGAGCCTGTACGTCACCAGTAAAGAACTCCAGACCTTGTTCCTTAGCCAGTTCTTTGATCTCAGGTGCAACCTCACCAGGCAGTTGACCGCTCTTACCGAGAATCATACCCCAGATACTCTTATCTGTAAGCAGACTATAGCGTGGTTTGCCCTGTGCCTCAGCCATAATGTTCATTAGTGCAATATTCTTTACATACTGACTAAATGGAGTCACCAATGGAGGATAGCCCACCTTAGGCCAAACATACTCTACTTCGTCGAACAACTTCACCACCACTTCATCGATAGTCATCTCTGGTTTACCCTGTGCTTTCAGAGACATATTGATGACAGGCATCATGGTCTTCATATCGGCCATCATAGAGCCCATCATACCACCAGGCAGACCACACTTCAACAACAATGACGTCATATGCTTGTTGGTTGGATCCATGAAATAGCCCAAGAAGTCTTCGATGAACTCTTGCGTCAAGGCGCGAGCCTCCATATAAGCCTTCATATTGATGTCCTTCACCTTGAAGCCGGCATCCTTCAACATAGCCTGAATGGTTATCACATCTGGATGAACCTTACCCCAAGACAGTGGTTCCATAGCCACATCAATCACATCAACACCTGCCTCAGCTACCTCCAGCATAGAAGCAACAGAAAGACCAGGACCACTATGACCGTGATATTGTACTATAATTTCAGGATGACGATCCTTAATGTTCTTTGTCAACTGGCCTAATGACCAGGGGCGACCGATACCTGCCATATCCTTTAAACAGATTTCCTCAGCACCAGCCTCAATCAGTTTATCAGCCAATTTAGTATAATATTCAACAGTATGAACAGGTGAATAAGTGATACACAAGGTAGCCTGTGGCGTCATGCCACCTTCCTTAGCATATTGGATAGAAGGAATGATATTATTGGCATCATTCAAACCATCAAAGATACGAGTGATGTCAACACCCTGAGCATGCTTCACCTTGTACATCAGTTTACGAACATCTATTGGACAAGGATACATACGCAAGGCATTCAGACCACGATCCAGCATGTGTGTCTTAATACCAACCTCGTTGAAAGGCTTGGTGAAAGCGCGTACTGCCAAATTAGGATTCTCACCATACATCAAGTTCACCTGCTCGAAGGCACCACCGTTGGTTTCCACACGGTCAAAGCAGCCCATGTCAATGATGACGGGGGCAATGCGCTCCAACTGATCTTTTCTAGGCTGGAACTTGCCTGAACTTTGGAACATGTCTCGATAGAGGAGACTGAATTGGATTTCTTTCTTCATATAATCTTTGCTTAAAAATTTACCTAGTTACCTAAAATTACTGCAAAGATACAACTTTATTTTTACACAGCCCAATATTTGAACATTTTTTATTAAAGAAATTCCTACTCATATTAAATCAATACTTTACCACTATTTACAATCTAAATATGTATCTTTTGATCTTTCATCCTCCCTATATAGATATATTAATGTCTTGGGTGGTCGAATGAAAAGAAAAAAAGAATTAAAAATAATCGTTTATATCTCGCAGTATGATGTTATAATAATAATTATTTGTATGTTTGCAAGGAATTATAAAAAGACAATTGGAGATGAAAGTAACCATTGTTGCGGGTGCACGCCCAAATTTTATGAAGATAGCGCCTATATGCCGCGCCATAAACGCAGCACATAGCAACGGCAAAGATATTTCATACCGACTGGTTTATACGGGTCCTCATGGTGATCCCAGTCTTGATGCATCATTATTTTCCGACCTTGACATACGTGAACCAGATGGCTACTTGAATGTAGCACATACCGGGCAGAGCGAGGTAGCTGCGGCTATCATGCTAGCGTTTGAAAAGGAACTTGATGCTCACCCTGCCCATGTGGTTTTGGTAGTGGATGACTTAGCATCTACCATGAGTTGCTCAATTGTGGCAAAAAAACGCGGACTAAAAGTGGCACACGTGATTGCTGGTACCCGTTCGTTCGACATGAACATGCCCCGTGAAGTGAACCGCACTATCGTGGATGCCATCTCCGACTACCTATTTACCGCTGGCATGGTAGCCAACAGAAACCTCAACCAGGAAGGCATGATACCTGAATACATTCACTATGTGGGCAATATTTTGATTGACACCATAAGATATAATCGTCACCGACTGCTCCAGCCTATGTGGTTTAGCAGTATGGGACTGCGTAAAGGGAATTACTTGCTGCTGACACTGAATCGTCGTGACCTGTTACGCAACAAGCCTGTACTGAAGTCGCTGGTAGAAACGGTCATCAAAAAATCCAATGGTCTTCCTATTGTAGCGCCACTGCACGGGTACGTGGAAGATGCAGTGAAACAGTTAGAGTTGGATGCACCTAACCTATATATTATGCCATCACAAAGCTACCTACATTTTGGGTTCTTAATAAATCAGGCCAAGGGCATCATCACCGACTCAGGCAATATAGCCGAGGAAGCAACATTCCTGGATGTTCCCTGCATCACCCTAAACACCTATGCAGAACATCCTGAAACATGGCGTATTGGTACAAACGAGTTAGTAGGTGAGAATACTTTCGCTTTGGCAGCTGCGCTTGACAAACTAATGCTAGGAGAATGGAAACATGCTACTTTGCCCGACAGATGGGATGGAAGAACAGCAGAGCGTATTGTTCAGGTGCTGGTGGAGTCATTTGAGCACTGATAATTGACATTATATTATAATAACCTCATCTGGATTCTCCTGTTTAGGGGAGATTTTGGAGGGAATTTTGGAAGATGAAACGATTTTATATATATTTTACGGCCTTAGTTGCTGCATTAGCTTTTTCTACTGGGGCCTCTGCCCAAAAGATTAGAGGGGTAATAACTGACTCGTTAACTAACGAGCCTTTGTTGTATGTTACCGTGCAATATGAAGGCAAAGGGTCTGGTAGTGTATCAAACGGTGATGGTGAATATGAAGTGGACAATCATGCTCGTAAAGGATGGACAGAACTGACATTCTCCGCCATTGGCTACGAGACCAAGAAAGTGAAAATCACCCCTGCCACACGTGAACTGACATTGAAACTAAAGCCTGCAGATATCCAAATAGCAGAGGTAACTGTTAGACCAGGACGCGAACGCTACCGTCGCCGTGAAAACCCCGCCGTAATTTTCATGCGAAAGGTTATTGACAAAAAGAAAGGCCTCAAACTAGAAACCAACGATTTCTACGAATATCGCAAATATCAGAAGATGCGTATGTCTATTAACGACATCACACAAGAGAAGATGGAGAAAGGTATCTACAAGAAATTTTCTTTCTTCAAAGACCAAATAGAGGAATCAAAAAAGACGGGTAAGATGATTCTACCCATCTCCATTAAGGAAACCGCCTCGCGTACCATCTATCGCAAGAATCCAGAGAACAAAAAGGAAATTATAGACGGCTTTAATTCCTCGGGTATCGAAGAGTTCTTCAGCACGGGAGATATGATTGGCACTATCTTGTCGGACGTGTTCAAGGATGTGAATATTTATGACGACGATATTAACCTATTGTCGCGCCGATTTGTGAGTCCGATTGGTCGAGGCGCTATCTCATTTTACCAATATTACCTTGAGGACACGCTGATGGTGGACAAGACAGAGTGTGTGCATCTGACTTTCGTACCTGCCAACCCTCTTGATCCAGGCTTTACCGGCCACTTATATGTAGCACGCGACTCCAGTTATGCAGTAAAACGCTGCATTATGAACCTGCCAAAGAAAACGGCGGTGAATTTTGTGGAGGATATGGTAATCCAACAGGAGTACGAACAAATGCCCGATAGTAGTTGGGTGCTTATCAACGATGATATGACAGTTCAGTTGAAGCTGGCATCGGCCATCCAAGGACTAGAGGTGGAGCGCACCACACGTTATTCGGAATATAAATTCGACCCTATAGAGCCACGTCTATTCCGCCTAAAAGGCGATGTGATAAAGGAGGTGGATATGATGAACAAGACAGATGAATTCTGGGCGGAGGTGCGCCACGAACCACTTACCAAACAGGAGAGTTCGATGGACTTGTTTATGAATCGCTTGGAGCAGATACCTGGTTTCAAGTATGCCATCTTTGCCGCCAAAGCATTGATCGAAAACTATATAGAACTAGGTGATCGCAAACATCCAAGCAAGGTGGATCTAGGGCCAATCAATACTATAATAACGAGTAATTTCGTGAATGGCCCGCGTGTACGACTAAGTGCTATGACCACATCCAATATGAGCAAAAATTGATTAGTAAGTGGCTATGGGACTTATGGTTTCAAGGACC
>JAEEOD010000347.1 GCA_016284115.1 Bacteroidaceae bacterium | reverse complement strand
TATAGAAGTTGGCAAATAATTATCTATACGCCCCATATATACTGCTAAATAAAGGAGAAAATAGTTTTTTTTGTTGTAAAAAAACATTTACAACTTACAATCTTTAATCTTTCTCTTTATCAAACTTTAGGAAAATGCCTGCCAGTATCGTACCACTTATGCTATGCCAAGCACATGATATCGCACAAGGCAACACAGCCAGAGGCTGAGCAGCAAAAAAGGTTCCAGCTAATACTGTTGCCAGTCCTGCATTCTGCATACCCACCTCGATAGAGATAGTACGCTTCTTGGGTGTATTGAACTTTGCCAATGTGCCTGCTGACCACCCCATCAAATATCCCAACGAGTTGTGGCAGAACACTACAGCAAAGGTCCACAAGAATAGCATCAGACCACGAGCAACAAGATCATCATGCGCCGTCGATACTACACCTCCCACGATGCAGGCAAGGCAGATAACGCTCAGTCCTGGCATCAGTGACTGAATCTTAGGAAACATCTCACGTTTGGAAAAAGTATAATTAAGATAGCAACCTATTCCCACAGGGATAATGGTTACAATTAGAATATTTATAAACATACCAATGGCATCTATTTCGATGATTTCGCCTGCAGTAAACTCCATCAACATAGGCGTCATCACAGGAGCCAACAAGGTAGAAGCACAGGTCATACCCACCGAAAAAGCCACATCACCATGACAGAGGTATGACATAATATTACTTGACACCCCCCCAGGACAACAACCCACTAACAGGATACCTAACGCTAAAGCAGGCTCCAGTTTGAACACATGCACCAACAGGTATGCTACACAAGGCATAATAAAGAACTGAGCACAGGCGCCTATCAGGATATCTAAAGGTCTCTGTGCCAAAATTCTGAAATCTTCTGTCGTTAAGGTAAGACCCATCGTAAGCATGATGATGCCCAGAATGACGGTCTGTGTAGTGCCACGTACCCACTCAAACGCCGATGGCAAGAAGAAAGTAAACACAGCGGCAGATACCACCACCCATGAGGCGTTGCCAGCCAGCCATCGGCTCAATCGTTGAGAGACATCCATACGTGATTATTTAGTCACATCAAAGCCAAGACGCACGTTGTCATATTGTTTACTCACTTCGCCTATCACTTCCAATGTCTGGTTACCACTCAATGCTGTGATAGTCTGCAGCACCTTTAGCAACTGTTTCGCCTCAAACAGGACTGCGATACCATTGCTGTTGCGTTTAGCATAGCCGTTGAAACTCAGCAACAAGGTCTTGTAAGTAATCTTTCCATTTGACTCGTCGTAGGTGTAGCTACCACTAAGAGGAATACCTTTGATAGTAGCAGAAAAACTCTTATTTTCGTTATAGGTAAACGTCGTATTAGATGCCGACAAACCTAAAGTATTATATGTAGGTAGCAATTTCTCCTTAATTTGTGCAGCCACCACCTCACCACCAGCGTTAGCCAACGCTTTCTCTGAGGTAAATGCCACACCTGGGGCACTATATCTCCAATTGCCTATCAGCTGTGCTTGCGTCACTTTATTAGTACCAATCACACTTGATATCACATTGCCGATGGTGTTAGGATTACTCAGAATATCAAGTATTCCGCCCAACACATTCGTACCGCCTGCACTACTATTACCTCCGCTTGTACCTCCCATCGTGCCCAAAGAGCCACAACCTATCATTATCGTACTTATTACCGTAAGTACCAAAAGTTTCAATTTCTTCATAGTAAAAAAATTATGGATGATAAATCAGTTTCTTAGTCTTTACGTCGCGCGAGAAGTGTTTGAAGTGCTCCCACATTTGCTCAGCAGCTGGTTGGAAGTTCCAGTGACCATAGTGCATTACAGCAACAAGCTTCATTAGTGGCACATTACCTTTATTAAGGTAACCTATCTCCATCGTAATGCCCTCGCCTTTGTTGGTCTTGATGGTTGTAGGGTTCATAACCGTCTGTCCGAATGCCTCATTCTTGCCAAAGTCGTAATCCTCCACCACGTTCATGCCGTTCATGGTCTCATACACCTGCCAAGCATACACTATGCTATTGTTTTTCCAGTCGTTGTTCTTTGGATAGCGCACCACCATATCGTCAGTACCCGCCACGCAAACATATGCCGTTTCCACAAAGCCACGCTTTTGGGTAGCCTCGTCCATAAGGGTGTTGCCACCGATGCCAAGCACTGCGTTGCCTGGGAAAATGCCACCACTCATGGCCCCTATGGCTGCAAAGAGGTGCGACTTCTTAATACCGATAGCGGTAGAGGTCATGGCACCAGCCGACAAACCCTCGGTATATATGCGACTAGCATCCAACTGTGGATATTTCTGCAAGATTATGTGAACGGTAGTCTCTATGCCATCATGTCCCATTGCTGCATAACCTGGTTTTCCCTGCCATTCCAGCTCTGCTACGAAGATTTTTTCTTTGGCTGCTAACTGAATCCAGCCTGATGTATCAGCCTGGGTACGAGGGTCGTTGTTATTACCATGCAGCAATAAAACCAACGGCACCGTGCCCTTCTCGGCACTCATCACTCCCTCTGGAATATATTCGTACCACAATGTCTTGGTCTGTCCATAGCGATCTTCGTTCACCACAATATTACGTTTCACTTTCAACTCGTCCAGATTCAAGAATGGTTCCAGTTCATAGACACCATACTGACCGTATTTTTGCCCTTCGTACCATGTGTGGCGGTAATTGTTAAAGCGGTAGTTTTTCTTCAGCAAGGTATCCCACGCATCCTTAAAGATCTCACCCAAACTCTGGGTAGTAGTATTGCTTATCACAACGCGCAGCAGCGGTTCGTCAGCATTAGTATAAATCTGCATCTGCTTTTCCTTACCGGTCAGTCGTGCTTTGTTGTTAGCAATATAAGGCTTTGCGATGTTAGCTGCATTTTTGCCCACGATAAAGGCAGGAACAGGAGCCGCACCAGCGGATGCCTTACCAGCCTTGCCATTGATGCTCACAATACCAGCTATCTCTCCTGCATGATTCGCAACCACTTGGTTTACAAAAGTAGCGCCATTGCCAACGCCGATGATTTTCAGGTTAGCAAATGTGCGCAAGCTATCTATCATAGCTTGATAAGCCTTCAAATCCACTTCATTATTATAGGTATCGCCTACAGGGTTCACCACGCCAAAACTGATACTAAACTGATTAAGTTGCTGGTCGATACCCAGTTCCTTGATAAGTTCCAACGACTGTACCTCATCCAATTTCTTGTCGGGATACACTAAATAGAATGGGGTAAAACCATTCAAATGTCCATTTTCTGCGGTCAGGTCACCCATACCCATCCCACGATACACATAGGCTTTTTGTTGCAAGCCCTTCATTTCTATGAGTTTCACTTCGCCATTTTGCTGAGGAGCCTGTGCCATAGCCAGACCAGCCAGCATCATCACAACTATAAGTAACAAGTGTTTCTTCATATTTTTTCAATTTTAAATTTTGTGATACAAAGATAGTGATTATTTGTGAGACTGACAACACGAATACGACTTTTTAAAGTGCTTTTTAGGATAAAGTAAATTGTATACTAAATCAAAAAACAAAAACACTAAAAAAAAGATATAACGACACTTTCATTATAAAAATAAAAACAGGACCTCCAGAGGCCTGAACAACTAGTAGTAAAAGGAAATTTTAATAGTAGTAAAACAGCCGCCAGGTAGTAGTAAAAAAAAAGGACTCTAAAAAGGACTCTAAAACGGCAAAGATAGGCCCCAATAGGACTGCAGGAATTTACTTTTTTACAAACATCTTCCCGTTCCACTGCATAGTGATGGCTGGAATGATATAGGGTTGCAATAGTTTAACGGCCTCTGCATCCATATAATCGGGGGTGGTGATAGTGAAAGTAAGTATAGCAGCTTCTGGCGATAGTTCGGCTTTCATTAGCAGGATATCAGCCTGGCGATAGGCATCGCGCAAAGCATATGACGCATCTTCTGGCATAGGTTGGAGGAAGTCAGCCAGCACAGGCAGTTGAGGCAAATAATTAGCCAAAGATAGTGGTTGCCAATCGGTGGCATAAAAATCGATATGGCTATCACATACAGGACCACAAACCGTAGAGACTGTACAGAGCACTTGAATACCGTCGACTTTGGTCAGCACTTTCATCTGGTAGGTGCTTTGCTCAGTCATCTTCACTTCCAGAAAGTCAGCCGTCAACTTTGTCATCTCCGACTTTCCACCCAGAAGGTTGTTCACCTCCGCTTTCATGTTACTGTCGAGAAAATCGATAAAGTCCTCGCGGTTTACCTTCGTCAATAATGTACTGAGCGAGTCGGGCATATTCACGAAACTGCTCCTAACCTGCTGTGCCAAGATTGTCAAACTTGGCAACATAACTGCCATTATTACAAAAAGCGTCCTTTTCATCAAATTTTGATATAAATTTACCATTCACAATTAAGCGTTTGACTAACAATACGCATGTAAAACTTGCACTATTCAGTGCCCAAATATAGGAAGAACATTCCAATTAGCACTAAAATTAAGTCAATAACTTTACTTTTTAAGTTCTTTTCACGGAAAACAACCGCCCCAAAGAGGAAAGAAATCACCACACTACTCCTTCTCACCATCGATACAATGGACACCATCGAGCCATCCAAGCTCAGTGAATAGAAGTAAGCGAAATCAGCCGCACAAAGGAACAAAGAGATACAGACGATGGTCCATTTCCAGCGGAACGGGGTACTGCTCTTGCGTTGAGGCCACCACAGAAAACCGATGATAGAACCCATGATTAACACCTGATAGATATTATACCACGATTGTACTAACAAAGGATTAAGCTGATTCATCAAGTATTTGTCGTAGAGGCCACTAACAGCCCCCATGATAGCCGCCAGCACCACACAATAAATCCAATGGTCGTGTCTGAAATCAATGCCTTCTTTCCGTCCTGAACGACTCAGTAAGAAGAACGAGAGAATAGCCAACGAGACACCAATCCATTGATAAAGGTTCAAGCGCTCGCCAAAGAATAGCATGGCACCAATCAGTACCATAACAGGGCGTGTGGCATTGATGGGACCCACAATGGTGATGGGCAAGTGCTTCATACCGAAATAGCCCAGCATCCAAGACGAGAGTACGATGAACGACTTAATCAGTATCAGTCTGTGTGCCTCCCATCCTGCTTCTGGTACAAAAAAGATAGTATCTTGTAACATTTGGGGTGCCCAATACGACACACCGATGAAGGGCAAAAATACCAACGAAGAAAAAACAGTGTTCAGAAACAACACCGGCAAGACGGCATTATCCATGAGAGACTGCTTTTTAAATACGTCGTAAAAACCCAAGAGAGCGGCAGAAAGGAATGCTAATAACAACCACATGGCTGCAAAGGTACGTAAACTTTATGAAAAGAAATATCAGATATATTTTTTTTGTTCAAATTAAATGCGTACATTAGCGCAACTTTTTAAAATCAATACCTAAAACAAACCAAATAAAAGGAATTGAGTATGGCTATATTATCTGAAGACAAAAGACTGTTGTCATACAAATCAATGCTGGCATTCCCCAATGTCACCTGTTTTACCACCACACGCTTCGGTGGTGTGAGTGAAGGCAACTACAGTTCATTGAATTGTGGCATCTACACCGATGATGACCCCGAGAAAATCAAAAAAAACCTCGACATCGTATGCAATGCGCTGCCTAAGAAACCTGCAGTGCTGGCTATCCCCCACTTGGCTCATGGCACCGACTATGCCCATCTGGGCAGGTCGTTCCTGAAAGCCAACGAAGAAGAACGCAAGGCACGCCTTGAGCAGAAGGACATTCTGATGACGAGAGAAAAAGGCATCTGTGTGTGCGTCACCTCAGCCGACTGTCTGCCAATTGCTATCTACGACGCCAAGAACGAAGCAGTATGTATGGTACACGCAGGTTGGAGAGGTACAGTGAATCATGTTGCATTGACTGCTCTGCAAAAGATGCAGCAGAAGTTCGGCACCCAGCCTGAGGATGTGCATATCGTAGTAGGCCCTGGAATCTCGTTAGCGGGTTTTGAGGTGGGTGATGAAGTGTACGATCAGTTCAAGAATTCGAGCTACCCGATAGAGCATGTGGCTGAATGGGTACCTCGTTCACACAAATACCACATCAACCTATGGGTAGCTAACCGCATAGACATGCAGGAGTTTGGTGTACCAACCTCACAAATTGAGATGTCAGGCATCTGTACTTACCTGCGCTATCAAGATTTCTTCTCAGTGCGTCGTCTTACCAGAGATTCTGGCCGTTTATTAACGGGCATAATGCTTAATAAATGATTATTGAAGTATCTGAAGAGCTGAAATGCAAGTGTCCAGAGTTTAAGGGCGTGGCAGTAGAGGCATGGGTGACCAACAACATCTATAGCAAAGGACTATGGCAGGAGATAGATGTATTCACCCAACAGTTGCGTCAAGAGAGCAATGTGGACGACTGCAAGGAGCAATATGCCATAGCAGCCACAAGAACGGCCTACAGACGTTGTGGCAAGGATCCCAGCAGGTATCGTCCATCGGCAGAAGCCCTACGCAGGCGACTGCTTCGCGGGATGGAGCTCTATCAAATTGACACATTGGTGGATATCATCAACTTGGTATCGCTACAGACAGGCTTTAGTATCGGTGGCTTTGATGGGGATAAAATTGTTGGCAACAAACTCGTTTTAGGTATTGGACAAGAGGGAGAACCCTACGAAGGCATCGGGAGAGGTGTGTTAAACATCGATGGACTACCTGTATATCGTGATGCTTTAGGAGGTATTGGGACACCAACCAGTGATCACGAGCGCACGAAGATAGATATCAACACCCAACATCTGTTAGTCATCATCAATGGCTATAGCGGCAACAAGGGACTAACTGAAGCTGTCTGCCAATTAACCGAATTACTTGATAATTATGCCTTGATGACTAAATACGAGATAACGTTTTTTGAATAATGAATAGGCTGATACTCATATTGTTTGTCACATTCTTGCCTCTATTGATTTGGGCACAGGATTATTATGATGTGGGGGTTAAACACATCAGAATCACCCAATCGAGTCAGTTGAACGACAAGGAAGAACTGACCATTTGTCCTATGGATTTGATGGAAGAAGGTTTCTGCTTTCCGTTGCCTGGCTGTAAGGTGCTGTCGCCTTACGGAGAGAGGGACGGCAGGATGCATTCTGGATGGGATATTAAAACTTTTGCCAATGACACCATCCGTTGTGCCTTCGATGGCAGTGTTGTGATGTCGGAATGGTTTGCCGATTATGGCAACTGCGTGATTGTGCGCCACCCTAATGGACTGGAAACTCTCTACAGTCATAATGTAAAGAACTTGGTAAAAAAAGGGGACAAAGTAAAAGCTGGCACTCCCCTCGCTCTTGAGGGACGAACAGGTCGTGCTACAGGGGATCACCTGCATTTCGAGACGCGTGTAAACAATAAACATTTTGACCCTAGTCTGCTTTTTGACTTCGAAAACCATCGTTTGAGGAAGGATTGTCTGAAAATAACGAAAAAAAAGAGTGGCATTAAGGTGAAAAAAGTGAAATAAAAGCACTACATTTGCACTCATAATAACCAAAATAATTTGAATGATAGAAAAACTGATTGTACTTGAGGATGTAGATCCTATTATTTTCTATGGTGTTAACAACACCAACATGCAGCTTATCAAGGCGCTCTACCCCAAGTTGCGCATCATTGCAAGAGGCAATGTCATCAAAGTGCTGGGCGATGAAGAAGAGTTATGTGCATTCGAAGAGAACATCATCAAGTTACAGAAGTACTGCACCGAATTCAATTCCCTGAAAGAAGAAGTTATTATCGACATTATAAAAGGTAATGCTCCGCAAGCGGAGAAATCGGGCAACGTCATCGTGTTCAGCGTTGTGGGCAAGCCCATCATTCCACGCAGTGAGAACCAGATGAAACTAGTAGAGGCTTTTAACAACAGCGATCTAACCTTTGCCGTAGGTCCTGCAGGCTCAGGAAAGACCTATACTGCTATTGCGCTGGCGGTACGTGCCCTGAAGAATAAGGAGAAGCGCAAGGTTGTGCTCTGCCGCCCTGCTGTGGAAGCTGGAGAGAAGTTGGGCTTTCTGCCAGGTGACATGAAAGAGAAAATTGACCCCTACTTGCAACCGCTATATGACGCATTACAGGATATGATACCAGCTGTCAAACTGCAAGAATATATGGAAACCAATGTTATTCAGATAGCACCATTAGCTTTCATGAGAGGCAGGACATTGAGTGATGCAGTAGTGATACTGGACGAGGCACAAAACACCACCACTCAGCAGATCAAGATGTTCCTTACCCGTATGGGTATGAACACCAAAATGATTGTAACGGGTGACATGACTCAGATCGACCTCCCGCCATCTCAGACCTCGGGTTTAGTGCAGGCATTGAACATCCTTAAGGGAGTGAAAGGTATATCGGTCATCGAAATGAACCAGAAAGACATCGTGCGTCACAAACTGGTGGAAAGAATTGTAGAAGCGTACGACAAGTTTGACAAAGAAAAGAAAAACGTACTAAAAGATAAGGACAATGAAAGCATTAACAAAAACTGACTTCAGCTTTCCCGGACAGAAAAGCGTGTATCATGGGAAGGTGCGTGACGTATATAACATCAATGACGAGAAGCTGGTGATGGTGGCCACCGACCGCATCTCTGCTTTCGACGTGATACTGCCGAAAGGTATTCCTTTCAAGGGACAGGTGCTGAACCAGATTGCATCAAAATTCCTTGATGCCACTTCTGACATTTGTCCTAACTGGAAACTCTCCTCTCCCGACCCAATGGTAACAGTGGGTGTGATGTGCGAGGGATTTCCTGTAGAGATGATTGTACGCGGCTACCTGTGCGGTAGTGCTTGGCGCGCTTATAAAAATGGTGTGCGTGAAATCTGTGGCGTAAAGTTGCCTGAGGGTATGAGAGAAAACGAAAAGTTCCCTACCCCAATTATCACCCCTACCACCAAAGCTGAAATTGGTGAACACGATGCTGACATTTCTAAGGAGGAGATTTTGGCAAAAGGTTTAGCAACGCCTGAGGAGTATGCCCTATTGGAGAAATATACATTGGCATTGTTCCAGCGCGGTACAGAGATCGCCGCTAAGCGTGGCTTGATTTTAGTTGATACCAAATATGAGTTTGGCAAACATGATAGTGTCATCTATTTGATGGACGAGATTCATACTCCTGATTCCAGCCGTTATTTCTATGCTGATGGCTATGCAGAGAAGTTCGCCAAGGGTGAACCACAAAAGCAGCTCTCTAAAGAATTTGTACGCGAGTGGCTGATGGATAATGGTTTCCAAGGCAAGGCTGGTCAGCAGGTACCCCCTATGACAGACGAGATAGTAGCATCTATCAGCGACCGCTACATCGAGTTGTACGAGCACATCACAGGTGAGCATTTCCAGAAGGAAGAAGCAATAGGTGACGTATTGGAACGAATTGAAAAGAACGTGTTGAAAGCGATATAAAATGGATATTTACGGATTGATAGGTTACCCATTGGGACATTCCTTTTCCAAGGGATACTTCAACGAGAAATTTGAAGCTGAAGGCATTGATGCTGAATATGTAAATTTTGAGATCCCAAGCATAAAGGAGTTCAGAGAGGTGGTCGAGAAAAACGACAACCTCAAAGGACTAAATGTCACCATACCTTACAAAGAGCAGGTTATTCCTTATCTTGACGATCTGGACAAAGCTACCGCTAAACGTATTGGTGCCGTGAACGTAATAAAGATTGTCAGAGGTAGTAAGAAAACCAAACTTATTGGGTATAACTCCGATATCGTTGGCTTTACACAATCTATTGAGCCGTATATAACCGACCATCATAAGAAAGCGTTGATTCTGGGCACTGGTGGCGCATCGAAAGCCATCTACTGTGGCTTGCAAGATTTGGGTATTGAGAGTCTGTTTGTTTCTCGCACCAAGAAAGGTGACAAATTTATCAATTACAGCAACTTAACACCTGAAATTATTGAGTCTCACCACGTTATCATAAACTGTACCCCAGTGGGTATGTATCCCAAAATCAACGAATGCCCAAACATCCCTTATGATTTGCTAACACCCAAGCATCTGTTGTATGATTTGCTCTACAACCCTGACGAGACCTTGTTTATGAAGAAGGGCAAGAAACAAGGAGCAATGGTAAAGAATGGCTTGGAAATGTTGTTACTGCAGGCATTTGAGGCATGGGATATCTGGCATAGATAAGTCATTGGCTTCTGAAAAGTGAGCAAAAGAACGAAAAGAGTATTAGGTTTTCTTGTAGGTGTACTGATAATCATTATCATAGCTTTACCACTTACTATCGCCAACATGGCTGTAAATATGTTGGTGAATCCCAATCGTGACACATCCCATAATCCCCAAAAAGCTTATGCACAACTCTTTGAGGAACTTCCCCCTGCCAAAGTTTGGGTGGAAAATTTGCAAAGCAGAGGTGCTTTACGAGATACATTTATCATTGCTCAAGATGGCAGACGATTGCATGCTGTGTATGCAGCTGCCAACCAGCCTACCGACAAGACAGCTTTCATCATTCATGGATGGACAGACAGTGCAGTGCGCATGATGCGTTACGGCTATATGTTCCAGCATGATTTGGGCTACAATATGTTTCTGCCCGACCTCAATGGGCACGGCCTCAGCGAAGGCAAATATGCGCAAATGGGTTGGCTAGACCGTTTGGATGTGATAGAATGGCTGGACGTAGCCAACAATATCTTCGTTCCAAAAGACAGTTTGGGCAACAAAATAGGCGACACTCAGATGGTGATACATGGTACCTCGATGGGGGCAGCCACGGCAATGTGTGTCAGCGGTGAACCACAGAGACCATTCGTCAAAGCATATATTGAAGATTGCGGTTATACCAGTGTATTCGATGAGGTATCTGGCGATCAGCACGACGAGAGTCTGATGCAAATGGTAATTCCCCTTGCTAGCTGGTGGTGTGGCGTTATTCATGGTTGGACTTTTCGTGAGGCATCACCCCTCGAGATGGTTAAAAAGTGTCATTTGCCTATGTTCTTCATACATGGTGATAATGACACATTCGTGCCCACTTGGATGGTGCATCCACTGTTTGAGGCTAAACCCGAACCTAAAGAAATTTGGCTGGCTCCAGGCTCTGAACACGCCCGCTCTTATTTTGATTATCCCGAGGAATATACCCAAAGAGTACAGTTTTTCTTGGAAAAATACATCAAATAATGTTTTTTTTCGTAATTTAGCCACATCAAACGAAGAATGGCTATGAAAATTAGGACACTCATCATAGGATTAGTTGGATTTTTCTGTGCACTTAACACGAGTGCACAGAAGGTTTTTACGCCCGACAATCTACCGAAGGTACATTTGCAGGACCGCACCAAGTATGTGTGCAATCCTTCTGGCATTCTTTCCCAAACTGCCACAGACAGCATTGACGCTATGCTCTACCAATTAGAAGAAAAGACAGGCATAGAGACAGTGGTGGCTGCTTTGCCTTCCATCGGTGAGGTGGAGCCATTCGATTTCTGCCATGAGCTCCTGAACAGTTGGGGCGTAGGAAAGAAAGGCAAAGACAACGGACTAGTTGTGCTATTGGTAGTGGACCAACGCGCCATACAGTTCTACACAGGCTACGGTCTAGAAGGCGACCTACCTGATGCTATTTGCAAGCGTATCCAGGTGCAAGACATGATTCCTTATCTAAAAGATAATGATTGGGATGAAGGCATGTTGGCTGGTATGACCAAAGTGGTAGGACGCTTAGACGGGTCGATGGAGAGAGAAGAAGAAAGAACTGGTGGCGGTATTGGCTTACTGATATACTTGGCATTCACCCTAGGTTTCCCTGGTATCTTATTATATTTTGCCTGGTTACAATCCAGAAAACAACGCAAATGTCCACAATGCGGAAAATATATGTTGCAGCAAGATTCCACCAAGTTGCTCTATAAGAGTCGCGGCTCTAAGACTTACGAAGTTACATATGTATGTGGTAATTGCGGCCATCAAGTGAAACGCAAGCGAACCACTTATGACAGCGTATCTAATGGTGGTGGCCCTATTATCATTGGAGGCAGCGGTGGAGGTTTCGGAGGCGGCGGTACTATCGGCGGCAACTTTGGTGGAGGCATGGGAGGCGGTGGTGGCGCTGGTTCACATTTTTAAAAGTAAATAAAATTAGTTTAAAACATAAGCAAAATGAAGAAATCAACTATTGGACTGTTAGCAGTCATTGCAGTAATTGCCATTTGGCTCGTTAGTGTTTATAATGGTATGGTTGGTCTTGACGAAGGTGTGAATACCGCTTGGGCCAATGTAGAGACACAGTATCAGCGTCGTGCTGACCTCATTCCTAACCTGGTGAATACCGTAAAGGGATATGCTCAACACGAGCAGGAAACCTTTGAGGCAGTTGTCAATGCCCGCAGTAAGGCAACTTCCATCTCAATTGACCCATCTAATGTAACACCAGAGAAGTTACAGGAGTTCCAACAGGCTCAAGGCGAACTCGCCTCTGCTTTGGGCAGACTAATAGCTATTTCAGAGAGCTATCCAGACTTAAAGGCAAGTGAGCAGTTTAAGGAATTGCAGGCTCAGCTGGAGGGGACAGAAAATCGTATCAATGTGGCTCGCACTAATTTTAACAAAGAGGCACAGAAGTACAATACCACTATTCGCACATTCCCACGCAATCTGTTTGCTGGTATGTTAGGCTTCACTCAGCGTGCATATTTCGAAGCTGAGGCAGGTGCCAACCAAGCTCCGAAAGTAGAGTTTTAATAATATTTACCTTCACGAAGATTTTTGGAATCAATCATGAAAAAAATATTACTGACGATGCTGTTGGTGTGCACTAGTTGTGCGCTCTATGCAGCATCATCTGTCATCATTAAAGGGAAAGTTGTAGATGCCTCTACCGGCCAACCCATCGATTATGCTGATGTAATAGTATCTGATCTCAACGACAAAGTAGTGGCTTCAGGAATGGTGACCAATGGACTTTTTTCCGTTGAGAAAGTGCCATCAGGTGATGTGCTGGTGATGGTTCGTATGATGGGTTATGATCCCTATGTCAGTGAGAAACTGACGGCAAGGGATGGACAAACTATCGATTTAGGCACTATTGAACTACGTGAACTTGCTACTGGCCTTTCTGAAGTAACCGTTGTAGGTGAAAAGAACCAAATTGTATATAAGCTGGACCGTCAACGCATCAGTGGTTCAACTGCTGTAGCTGCTTCAGGCGGAACGGCAGTTGATATCTTGGCCAACACCCCTTCAGTTCAAGTTGATGCAGATGGTGGTTTTACCTTTAGAGGCAGTAGTAATTTTCTTGTGTATGTAGATGGCAAACTGAGTCCATTGAGTG
>JAEEOD010000346.1 GCA_016284115.1 Bacteroidaceae bacterium | reverse complement strand
AGGTATGGCTGAATAGTTATGTCGCCAAAATGGAGTACTAGATCCGTCTGAAGTTGATACGTCACAGGATCGTCATCGTTTGAACAAGCTGTAAACACTGTTGAAGTCATTACGCAGCAGATGGCTATAGCCAGCGTAGCAACGTGCTGCTTCACATTCATAAATTCTTTTTGTTTCATAATGATAGTTTGTTGATAATGATTAATTTTGAGGGCAAAGATAAAAAGAATATATGATAATTGCAAGTTTTTCAATTATTTTTTCCTGATTTGATACAACTTTTTCCAGCAGTGATACATCTATTTCGTTTTTTTTTCCTACTTTTGCAGCAGAAATCAATTCAATCATTAATTTTTAAACATTACGATTATGAAAAAAGAAGAGATCAAGAAGCAAGATGAGCTCAAAGATGAGCAACTTGACAACGCCGCAGGTGGAAAGTTCTCTGGTTGCGGCCCTATCACTAAAAAAATCCGCGGTTTATTAAAGTAATCAATGTCTCTATTCAATCCTTAATTATAAAGCATTACTATTATGAAAGTAGAAGAAAACAATAAGCAAGAAGAGCTCAAAGATGAGCAGCTTGACAAAGTAGCAGGCGGATATAAGTATGTGGAATTCGTTGACGAAAAACGAACCCCTTTTGAATAGTATAGTAACCCATTAATAAGTTTCGATTATGGCAACGCTTACAGCAGAACAGATTGAGCAGAAGAAGCAGCAGTTGAAGAAACTGGATGCAGAAGCAAAAAAGTTGAGGGACGAACTCGTGGAAGCCGGTGCATGGCCACTAAGCGACGGTGAACTCGACAATGTGTCGGGAGGAGGATTGTTTTCTAGTCTTTTTGTTGACTGGCCTGTTGACTTCTCTAGTGCAAGTGGTTAATGACCTGCCAAGGGACTATGGCATTCGCTTTTGCAGCAGAAATAAGTTCAATCATTAATTTTTAAACATTACGATTATGAAACAAGAAGAGATCAAGAAGCAAGATGAGCTCAAAGATGAGCAGCTTGACAACGTAGCAGGTGGATGCGAAGCAGGCGTCAAATACCCTGCAAGGGGGATGTAGAATTATTTTTACGTCTGCCAAGGGACAGGTTCCTGACATTTTCGCTCGCTGATGCATTTTTCCTGATTTGAGACAACTTTTTCCGGCAGTGATACATTAGTTTCGGAAATTTTGCCTACTTTTGCAGCAGAAATAAGTTCAATCATTAATTTTTAAACATTACAATTATGAAAAAAGAAGAAAACAAGAAGCAAGATGAGCTCAAAGATGAGCAGCTCGACAATGTAGCAGGTGGATTTAGATTTGGAACTTACGATGATCCATATCTCAGCTCGCCTGAGTAAAGATGTCGCATCTGTCAAGGGACAAGCTGCCAGGGCTGCCAAGGGACAGGTTCCTGGCATACAATAAGAAAAGGCTAGCATTCACTGCTGGCCTCTTCTCATATTATTTAAAAAACTGTATTAATAACTAAAAACGTGCATCACTGCACAAATAAAACAAATGTTCTAACGGCTGCAAAATTACGCATTTTCTATGACCTGACCAAATTTCTGCGAATAATTCTGCCGTTTGTTTTGTGTTTTGTATTTATTTATGTACCTTTGCAGCCAAAATAGTTTAAAAACAATAACTTGTTTGGCAACGAATCTAGGCGATGGTACTTATTACTGGGTACAAGACATAACAAACACATCTGGAACATTCATCAAAGCTGAGGGCATGAAAAGTTGGTCTACAGGCCATAGCGGTATTCCTTCTGGCTGGGGCGTTCTTGATTACTGATTTCCTGATTTGAGACAACTTTTTCCGGCAGTGATACAATAGTTTCGAGATTTTTGTCTACTTTTGCAGCAGAATTCAATAATTAAACATTTAAACATTACAATTATGAAACCAGAAGAGAACAAGAAGCAAGAGGAGCTCACCGACGAGCAGCTTGACTACGTAGGTGGAGGCGTAGCAGGCAAAGCAGGCGCTGCAGGCACACCAGGCGATATCAAACGCCGCCCTACAAAGTAGATGTAGAATTATTTTTAAACATTACGATTATGAAAACAGAAGAGAATAAGAAGCAACAGGAGCTCAACGACGAGCAGCTTGACAACGTAACAGGTGGCTTGAGAGATATACCCAGTTCAGAAGGTTCCCCTTTCGCTACTGATTATTTTTAATAGCATTACAATTATGAAACAAGAAGAAAACAAAAAGCAAGAGGAACTCACCGACGAGCAGCTTGACTACGTAGCAGGTGCTGCCGGCAAAGCAGTCAAAGTAAGCAAAAAAGTTATAAAGTAGATGTAGAATTATTTTTAAACATTACGATTATGAAAAAAGAAGAGATCAAGAAGCAAGAAGAGCTCAAAGATGAGCAGCTCGATAACGTTGCAGGTGGAACACCCCTTCCTAAGGAAACGTATATAAAGTAAACAGTGCCAGGCTACAATAATATTAGAATTAGTTTTAAGACATAACAATTATGGGAAAACTTACAGCAGAACAGATAGAGCAGAAGAAGCAGCAACTGAAGAAGCTGGCTGAAGAAGCAAGACAGTTGAAGGACGAACTGGTGGAGGCCGGTGCATGGCCACTAAGCGAAGATAACCTCGACGACGTGGCAGGTGGAGGCGAAGCAGGCAAAAGCAAATACACTATAAGGCCGATGTAGAATTATTTTTAAACATTACGATTATGAAAACAGAAGAAAACAAGAAGCAAGAGGAGCTCAACGACGAGCAGCTTGATAACGTAGCAGGTGGTGGAACTAGTGTGAATAATAAATATTCACCTTTATCTAACCAGCATCGTTATGGCCCAAATAAGCACTAGATGTCAAATGGACTGTCTACTTTTGCAGCAGAAAACAAGTTCAATCATTAATTTTTAAACATTACAATTATGAAAGCAGAAGAGAACAAGAAACAAGAGGAGCTCAATGAAGAGCAACTTGACAACGTGTCGGGAGGGTGCGCTGGTAAGGATATGCCAGAACAGATTACTCCCATCCAGGGCGCTAGGATTCCATGGTGAGCTGCCAAGGGACAGGTTCCTGGCATTTTCCTGATTTGATACAACTTTTTCCAGCAATGATACATCAGTTTCGGAAATTTTGTCTACTTTTGCAGCAGAATCAATAATTAAACATTAAAACATTACGATTATGAAAACCGAAGAGAACAAGAACAAGAAACAAGAGGAACTCAACAATGAGCAGCTCGACAACGTAGCAGGCGGAAATCCACCTAGTTATATTCAAGATCGTCCCATTGTCCCACACGACGTAGTTTAACGGATGTAACATTTTTAAACATTACAATTATGAAAAAAGAAGAGAACAAGAAACAAGAAGAGCTCACCAACGAGCAACTTGACAACGTGTCGGGAGGGTGCGCTGGTAAGGATATGCCAGAACAGATTACTAGCATCCAGGGCGCTAGGATTCCATGGTGAGCTGCCAAGGGACAGGTTCAGCCAAAAATTTCCTTATCTTTGCAATGTCAAAACCTCGATTAAGCGAGTAAAGAGCCGAATGCAATTCGAGCTATTTCGAGCGAAAGAGGTTAAGAGCAAAGCTCAATCAGAACAAACGACATCTTAGAGACAAGAAACAGCTAGTTTAACAATTTAAAATTTATTAGATTATGGAACAGAATGAAAAGAACGTCCAGAAGGATCAGGAGTTAACTAAGGAAGAGTTGGAGCAGGTAAACGGCGGAGGTTTTCTACCACGTCCGAAAGGGATCTTGTATTAACTGAGTGCAAAGGTAGTGGTTTTTAGGTTAGTCACTGGGACAGGTACTTGGGTATGATGACTGCTATGACTCAGGTACCTGTCCCCACGACTTTTATTTCTTCAATAGTTCTCTCGTGTTTCTTGGGGAGATGAGCGAATAAAGAAGAGTCAGCAACACGGATAGTTTGGAAACAGCTTTCATTTCTGAATCTAAAAGAATATAGGAAAGCCCTCTGCGGGGGGCTTTTTTGATGATGTAACTCGGATCATATCTGCGAGGACTTCAGCCAGTCTGAAAAGACTCACCCCCTCTCTGAACTAGAAGGCAGCGAGGGGGAACGCAAACAAGCAATAACGCCTGTCACTGCAAAACAAGAAGTTTAACAATTAAAAATTATAAGATTATGAAACAGATGAATGAAATGAGCGCACGCGCTCTGTCAATGGAAGAGTTAGAGAATGTAAATGGTGGTATTCGTGTTAAGAGCAAAGGTGGTGAGACTGATCCACGTCAGAAGAGATTCGAAGTCCGTGTAAAGTAAGTCTCCACATTACCATACAGAGACTAAAAAACTAGGCGGGCCTGTAAGTGAGAATATCCTCGACCAAATCGGTCGGGGATTTTTGTTTCAAAATTAGCAAAATCAGTTTCAGAATAAACAAAAATAGTTTCAGAATATGCAAAAATAGCCTCAAAATGAACAAAATTGAGCAAAAATATCATGATGTTGCGGGTTTTTAAAATAATTGCTTTATCTTTGCACCTATATTATTATCGCATTCACTAAAACATATTAATAATGAGCATGAAAAGACTGATGATTGCCGTAGCCCTCGCTTTCGTGAGTATGGCTGGCATGGCACAGAATTTTAGGGCAAACATGGACCCGAGTGTGAAACCTGGTGACGACTTCTGGCAGTATGCCGTAGGTACGTGGCTGAAGAACAACCCGATCGACAAGGAGTACCCGATGAACGGTGCTTTCGTGGATCTGGAAAAGGCGAACGAACTGCGCATCAATGCGCTGATCATGAAGTATGCCGACAAGAAAGATCTGCCACAGGGCAGCGACGGTCAGAAGATCGGTGCGCTCTACCGCCTCCTGATGGACAGCGTGGGCCGCAACAAGATGGGTTATGAACCCATCATGCCTTACCTGAAGCAGATCCGCGCTATCAAGACCCGCGAGGAGGCCATGAAGGTGATGGCAGAACTCGATGCCAAGGGCTTTAACACCGCTCCTTATGGCCTCGGTCTGACGCTGAACCCCTTTAACTCATCGATGCTGATGATGGAGGCCTCCCATGGCGGTGCGACGCTGGCACAGGAATACTATGCCAATCCCAACGAGCAGCAGAAGGCCCAGGTGGCAGCCAAGAAGAGTCTGTATAAGGACTTCCTGAAGATGGTGGGCAACAGCGAGGAAGACGCCGAGCGTATGATGCAGGTGGAATGGTCTATTGAGCACAGGATCGGCGTTAAGAAACTGAACCAGGTGGATCAGCGCGACCCGATGAAGACGATCCACTTCACATCGTGGGAGCAGTTGCTGAAAGACTACAAGGGTATCGACTGGGTGGCCTATCGCGACGCCTTGAATGCGCCCAAGGACATTGACACCGTGAATGTGGAGCAGCCGGAGCCGTTGCATGAGGTGGAGAAGGTGCTGGCCGAGACCAGTGTGGAGGACTTGAAGGCCTATATGGAACTGAAAGCCGTTTACTCTTACAGCGAATACCTGAGCGATGCGTTTGAAGACCGTTATTTCGAATACCAGAAAGCCGTCAGCGGCATACAGGAGCAGAAGCCCCGTTGGAAGCGCGCCGTCGCCGAGATCGACAACAGTCTGGATGAGACCATCGGTAAACTCTACGTGGCAGAGTATTTCCCCGAGACCAGCAAACAGCGTGTCCTTCGTTTGGTGAAAGGCCTGCAGCAGGCTTTCGAGGACCGT
>JAEEOD010000345.1 GCA_016284115.1 Bacteroidaceae bacterium | reverse complement strand
ATGCGGAAGAATGCACTCTGGAGGATCGTGTTGGTACGATTGCCCAAACCAATTTCCTGTGCAATCTTGGTCGCATTGATATAATAAACGGTGATGTTGTTCTTAGCGAAATACCTCTTTACACGGTTAGGTAAGTTTGCAGCCAGTTCCTCTGCATCCCAAACAGTATTAAGCAAGAATGAACCATTCTTGCGCAGACCACGGGTTACATCGTACATATGGAGGTATGCTTGAACATGGCAAGCCACGAAGTTAGGTGTGTTTACATAGTAGGTTGAGCGGATTGGAGTATCACCGAAACGCAGGTGAGAGCAGGTGAAACCACCTGACTTCTTTGAGTCGTAAGCGAAGTAAGCTTGGCAGTGCTTATTGGTGTTGTCACCAATAATCTTTACTGAGTTCTTGTTTGCACCTACGGTACCATCAGCACCCAGACCATAGAACTTGGCCTCGAACATGCCGTCGCCACCCAGTGCGATTTCTTCTTCCTGAGGGAGAGATGTGAAGGTAACATCGTCAACGATACCTACGGTGAAATGATCCTTAGGCTGTGGCAATGCTAAGTTCTTGAACACGGCAATCATCTGAGCAGGAGTAGTGTCTTTTGAGCCCAGACCATAACGGCCAGCTACGATAACAGGTGCATCAGCAGCGCCATAGAATGAATCCTTTACATTCATGTAGAGAGGATCGCCAGCTGCTCCAGGTTCCTTAGTTCTATCGAGAACGGCAATGCGCTTAGCAGTCTTAGGCATAGCTGCCAACAGGTCCTTAGCAGACCATGGGTTGAACAGATGGACTGCTACCAGACCAACTTTCTCGCCCTGAGCACGCAGGTGGTCAACCACCTCACGGATACACTCGGTAACAGAGCCCATAGCTACGATAACACGCTCAGCCTCAGGATCGCCATAGTAGTCGAATAGATGATATGAACGACCAGTAATCTTAGCAATCTCGTCCATATAATGCTGAACAACAGCAGGAACGTTTGTATAGAAACCATTGCTTGCCTCACGGTGCTGGAAGAAATGATCAGGGTTCTCAGCCATACCACGCATTACAGGCTTCATTGGATTCAAAGCTTTCTTACGGAACTCAGCCAATGCCTCACGGTCGATCAGTGGAGCCAAGTCGTCATTATCCAATTTCTCAATCTTCTGAATCTCATGAGAGGTACGGAAACCGTCGAAGAAGTTCAGGAAAGGCAAACGAGCTGTCAAAGCCGCCAAGTGAGCCACACCTGCCAGGTCCATTACTTCCTGAACAGAACCTTCTGCCAACATGGCAAAACCAGTCTGACGGCAAGCCATCACATCCTGATGGTCACCAAAGATACACAGTGCATGAGAAGCCAGTGTACGAGCAGAAACATGGAATACGCATGGGAGGTTCTCTGCTGAAATCTTGTACATGTTAGGAATCATCAGCAACAGACCCTGAGAAGCTGTAAACGTAGTAGTCAGAGCACCTGCTTGCAGTGAACCGTGAACGGCACCTGCTGCACCACCTTCTGACTGCATCTCCTGCACACTTACGGTCTCGCCGAAGATGTTCTTTCTGCCAGCAGCAGCCCACTCGTCAACATGTTCAGCCATGGTAGATGATGGTGTGATAGGATAGATAGCAGCTACTTCCGTAAACATATACGCAATGTGAGCAGCAGCTTCGTTACCATCACAAGTAATGAATTTTTTCTCTTTAGCCATAATTTTTGTTTTTGTTTATTGATTGTTTATTACTCGATCATTTTAGTTCAAGATGCAAATGTAGTTCTTTTTTGCCTATTATCAAAGCAGAGTATGCAAAATATTAACTATCTTTATGACCGAAATTACAATTGTTTATTTATGGTGCTATATATCTTCAATCCTGATACTGATCTGGCGTTGGCAAATGGCAAGGGCAACTATACTCCAACTGAGGGAGTGCGCCAGATGATAAGTGACCTTTCCATACTTCCTATATGGTATGCACAACCAGGTAGTTATGTGTTGGCTGAAAGTGCAGAGAATCAGGATTTTCTGGAGGCTATGTCAGACCTTTTTGAACTACATATAAAGCTACTATCATTCTCTGAGCTCAAATCATTGTCTGATGCGAGCACGATGACTGAGCCTGTTGAAGTACATCCTTGGGGATGGAATCATTCGTTTCGTGATAAGCTAGCGAGGGCAGGCATAGATAGACATTGTTTACCTACTGATGCCGAGCTGGATAATCATCGCCACCTCTCCCAACGCAATGTGGTGGAAACGATGCTTGATCTTTTTGATGGTGAACAAGGCTTTTGTGGTATTTCACGCAATCTGAAAGATACGACTAGTTGTGAACAATACTTCCATTTGATGAAAGAAGAGAGTGGTGTGGTATTTAAGGAACCTTGGTCGAGCAGTGGCAAGGGCTTGCTTTGGTGTCGAGATGTTTTTAATGACAGAGATCGAAATTGGTGCCAGCGTGTTATAGAGAATGAGGGCTATGTTACGGTGATGCCTATTTATAACAAAGTACAAGATTTTGCGATGGAGTTCTTTGTGGGTGAGGCAACCGTTTCCTCCTTGGGCTATTCGTTATTTTATACCGACAAAGGCTTTTACAAAGGCAATACCTTGCTTAGTAATGAGGAGATAGTGAGTACTCTTGCCAAGTATGTGCCCAAAGCATTGTTGGACAAAACCCTCCAAAAGGTTGGCGATTTCCTTTTGCAAACAGGTTATAGGGGATGTGTGGGGGTAGATATGATGGTTTGCCATGAATCAGAAGGCATGTGTATCCATCCTTGTGTGGAAATCAACTATCGTGCCACCATGGGCTATCTCGCTCGTGTTCTAAAAGACCATTTCTTGGCACCTGAAGCGCACGGCAAGTTTATGATTCAGCATTTCCGTGCACATGAAGAGTTGATAGATTTTGTGAATTTCAATAAAAAAAATGCCCCATTGGAAATCCGTAATAGCAGAGTCCGTACAGGCTTTCTTTCATTAGTTCCTGTAAAACCTGACTCACTGAACTTAGCTTATATTGATGTTTATTGATTTGGAGCACTCTCATTGCCGTACCGATCTATCGCCGTCACGGCAAAATGAGTTTTGCGATTCCAGGGGAAGATTGGGGCATAGATGAACTCTGTTCCTTGAACCCGTTGTGCAATGATATTGGCAGGGTTCTGTGTGTCAACAGGATACGTATTTGAACCATACACGATATACATGGGTGTATTCTTGGGGTCGTTATCTGTAGCAGCTTCCCATTTCAAGGTAGTATAACCCTCTGCATCTGTCTTTACCAGCAAGTTCTTGGGAGCAGTAGGAGCTACATTATCCAACCAAGGTGTAGCAAGAGGCAAAGCTGGTGCTGTATAGAACTCATCGGTCAATAGGTCATAAAGTCCTTGTACATTATCCATCAAGTACTTCACCCGATAGTGAGCTTGTCCTGCCAAGCCGTTATTTCGACTGAATAAAATCTGTTTTTCTATCTCTTTGATGTCCCAGTTACCCTCGTTGG
>JAEEOD010000344.1 GCA_016284115.1 Bacteroidaceae bacterium | reverse complement strand
ATGGTGGTTAGCCCCTGTGCTTGCAACTGCGTGAAAAGCATCTGCTGCCCGATGCCATAGGCCTGCAGACGCTGACGGTCGATATAGAGCGATATCTGTTCCTTCAGTTCACCAAACACCTTGACATTAGCTACTGAGGGGATGCGGCGCAAACGGTCGCCCAGCTGGTCGGTATATCCTTTTAACTCGCGATAACTACGTTCTGGACTCTCAATGGCTATCAGCAAGGCACTGGTATTACCAAAGTCATCATTGGCAATAAGCGCAAACACACCACCAGGCAACTGTGATTTGAAGAGGTTCAGTCCATGTTTTATCTTACTCCACACCTCATCTTTATTATTCACGTCATCGTTCAGTTCCACCATCACGATACACATGCCGTTCTGCGAAGTTGTGGTGGTCTTATTACGTTTAACCTCTTTGAACGTAAAGAGATAACGTTCCAAAGGACGCGCCACCTGCTGCTCTATCTCCTCAGAAGAGGCGCCAGGATAGACGGCCACTACCACGCCCTGACGGATGGTAGCTTGAGGGAATTCGTCCTTCGGCATATCCCACATGCCAAAGATGCCCATCACAAACAATATGCCTACGATGAGCAACGATATCGAGTAATGCTCCAAGGGCCATCGGAGCCAATTCATATTCTTCATATCAGTATATCACTTTAGTTCCTTCACTCAGTTTCTGATACCCCTCAGTCACCACACGATTGCCATCACTAATACCAGTAACTACCACTATACTATTTCCTATGGTCTCACCTGTAGTCACCGGGGTACGATGAGCCGTGCTGTCGTTGTCTACCATCCATACAAACAGGCTTCCATCAGCCTTACGCTGAACAGCCGTTATAGGCACTGAAAACTGTTCTGTAGGCTGCAACTGAGTCGCTGTAAACTGCACACTTGCAACCATGCCAGGCAATAGCTTTCGTTCACTATTCTCCACATGAATACGGATGTCATAGGTATGGGTCAAGGCATCGGCCTGCACACCCTTCTCGATGGTACCTCCACCAAAACTACCATTGATAGCCTCAACCTTAATTATAGAAGAGGTATTAGTACTGATATCACCTATTTCCGACTCTGGAATAGACACCTTTACCTTCACACTCGAAATATCAAGAATACTCACAACTGCCTGAGAGGGCATTGCCGTCTCACCAGCACCAAGCATTTTTCTACCAATGATGCCACTCACAGGAGCAATAAGTCTACAGTCTGCGAGATTCTTTCGTGATAGTTCCAGTTGTGACTTGGCCTGTGCCACCTTGCTTTGTATCTCTACCCATTGCAGCTCAGGAAGAGACCCTGCATCATGTAGCATCTTGTAACGCCCCAAGGCATCGTTGGCCTGAGCCATCTGAGCCTCAGCACCACTCAACAGATTGCGAGCCTGCGTGTCGTCCATCTCAGCAATGAGTTGTCCTTTTGAAACCATTTGGCCCTCATTCACCAGTACTCGCTTCACAACTCCCATACTGGTGAAACTCACGGCAGTTGCCTCACGTTCCTCTACGATACCCACATAGGTTTGACCATTTGTCTGACTATTTACAGAAATGATTTCTGTACACACACGTGTCGGAGCCTTCACTCCTGTCTGCTTCTTCTCACTACAGCCAACTATCAACAGCCAACTGCCAATAACCATTATTAATACCTTTTTCATGATGTTTTTTTATTTTTGGTACAAAAGTATAATAAAAAAGGACAATAAACATGTTCAATTTCTCCTCATATACTTTCCAAATGGGATGATGAAACAAAAAGAACATAAAAATATCCAAATAAAACATGTATTTTGTCATATATTGACTATTTTTGCAACATGAAAGAACTAGAAGAGATTA
Organism: Bacteroidaceae bacterium; assembly: GCA_016284115.1. The sequence goes on along the minus strand of JAEEOD010000344.1, from coordinate 161 downwards.
CTTTTCAGACATTAACCAATAACGAGGATATTCAGATTGGCTATTCTGACAATGATATCATCGTCGTTGATAGTATTCAGCGGTTTGCAGAAATCAGCGCCGCCCATGTGTCGATGAATGCTATCGCTATTTGTACACAGGGTAAGGTACAAGGCAGCATG
>JAEEOD010000343.1 GCA_016284115.1 Bacteroidaceae bacterium | reverse complement strand
TTAGGGAGGAAAAACGACATAGAGTCATGGAATTTTGGTTGGGACATCATCATTGGTGCTTTGTTGTCCACATTGGTAAGTGGCATCTTGTTGGGTGGCATTGAGCTCTTGCTTTGGGGTATCCAGGAGCTGTTCGACTTAGACTTGCCCGATGAGTTCTATCTTTCTATGGTGATTATCTGTATGTTCACCATCAATGTCATATTGCTGATGATGCAAATTCCCAAAGATGCAGCCAAGCACGACACCAATATCAATCGAATGAACGATTTTGGACGTGTAGTAGTGCATGCATTGTTTGTTCCTTTACAAGCAGCCTATCTCATTACCCTCTACTTCTACTTGTTTAGAATACTCTTTACCTGGGAGCTTCCCAGTGGAGGCGTAGTTTGGTTGGTCACCACCATGATGATGGGTATGCTATTTATCACTACCCTTGTTTATCCCCTGCTTTTGCACGAAGATAAGTCTTTCGACAAAAAATTGGTACGCTCGTTAGCCATCTTGGCTTTGCCGTTGCTGGTACTTATGACGGTAGGTATCTGGCGACGCATATCCGATTACGGCTTTACCGTAGCACGTACCTATGTACTGTTATTCAATATCTGGTGCTATGTGGTGTGCATCTACCTTTTGCTCAAACAAGGCAAACGCATCATGTGGATTTTGATTTCATTTGCGGTGGTATTTTTCATTGCCTCTGTAGGCCCTTGGAATTTGACAGCTAATACTCGTTGTTTGCTAACAAGAGAAGTAGATGGCATCTTCCAACGTACAGGAGTGCAACTTCCTTTAGACTATACCCGTTTTGACAGTCTTATCCAGACAATGGACAAACACGATGCCGACATACTGAAAGGAAAGCTAAGCTACCTGAAGTTTGAACTGCAAGGCGATTCATTAGTGAGCCGATGGTTAGACGGCCTGGTAGATCTGCATACCAGCCCCTACTACGAAGGACCAAGTGAGCCATTCGGTACTGATCAAGAACCAATAGACCCCGCTACCATCGAATCTCCTTACGCTAATATGCGAGAGGAAATGGCTTCGGTGCCACAAGGCAACTTCCAGAAGGTGATGCAGGTAGACGACTGGCAAAGAGAGCAAATCCTTGCTAATACAGATAGTACACTGTATATGGACCTCATCTATTCGCAAGACACCTTGCTCTACAACACCCGATTTGGCATTCCTTTCCGACAACTGCAAGAGATTGCTGCCGATGAGAGCAAACAACAGCCTTTTACTGTAGAGAATAACGAAGGTACCCTACTGATATGGTTCTTCGAAGTTGAGTCTAAGCCAAGTGATAAGGCACCATCCAAGAAAGACATGCATCTAGAAGGCTTGCTCTTCCTGCGTGAATCTGCATTCAAGAATACACCTTTGAATTTTGAAGACGAAGAAACAAAAGAATAACCTATATGAATCAAGAACAATTATTTGAGAATATCACACGTAAACAGTCGTTCCTGTGCGTAGGTCTGGACACCGACATCAAGAAGATTCCCCAGCACCTGCTGCAGGACGACGACCCAATCTTTGCATTTAACAAGGCTATTATCGACGCTACAGCCGACCTTTGCATCGCCTACAAGCCTAACTTGGCTTTCTACGAGTGCATGGGCGTCAAGGGCTGGGTGGCTTTCGAGAAGACCGTCAACTATATCAAGGATAACTACCCCGACCAGTTCATCATCGCTGATGCCAAACGAGGCGACATAGGCAACACCTCAGCCATGTATGCACGCTGTTTCTTCGAAGAAGGCAGGGTCGATGCTGTTACCGTAGCCCCTTATATGGGTGAAGACAGTGTGAAGCCTTTCTTGGGCTACGAGGACAAGTGGGTTATCCTATTGGCGCTCACCAGCAATAAAGGTTCCCACGATTTTCAGCTCACTACTGACACCAAAGGCGAACGCCTGTTCGAGAAAGTGTTGCGCAAGTCACAGGAATGGGCAAATGCCGACCAGTTGATGTATGTGGTAGGTGCCACGCAAGGCAAAGCTTTCGAAGACATCCGGAGAATTGTCCCCGAGCACTTCCTATTGGTGCCTGGTGTAGGTGCCCAAGGAGGTTCGCTGGAAGAGGTGTGCAAGTATGGCATGAACAATCAGTGTGGCTTGATTGTCAACTCCAGCCGAGGTATCATCTATGCCGACAACACTCCTGCTTTTTCAGAGGCTGCACGCCATGCAGCCAAGGATTTACAGCAGCAAATGGCAATACAATTACAAGAAATAGTCTGAATTAGGAAAAATGAACATTTTTTATGCCATTTAGATGCAGTAAATGTCAAAAAAAGGCAGTATTTTTGTAGCCAAATAGATAATTGACTAAAAGTTATGGAATTTTCAGCAAGACAAATAGCTGCTTTCGTACAAGGTGAGATCATTGGTAATACCGATGCTAGTGTCAACACTTTTGCCAAGATTGAAGAAGGCAAGCCAGGCAGCATTACTTTCCTCTCGAATCCAAAATATGAACATTATATCTACGACACTGAGGCCAGCATCGTGCTGGTCAATCGTGACTTTGTACCAGAGAAGCCCATCAAAGCTACCCTCATCAAGGTAGATAATGCCTATGAAACCCTTGCTAAATTAATGACCCTATACGAACAGAGCAAAACTCAAAGCAAAGGGATTGCCTCAACAGCTATTATCGCAGAGAGTGCCCAAATTGGCAAAAATGTTTATATCGGCGAGTATGTTGTTATTGATGAAGGTGTAGTAATTGGCGACAATACCCAGATTTATCCTCACACATATGTAGGTAAGAACGCCCGTATTGGTGAAGGTTCGCTCATTTACTCAGGTGTCAACATTTACCATGATTGCCAGATTGGTAATCATGTGACTTTACATTCAGGTGTGGTGATAGGTGCCGATGGTTTCGGTTTTGCTCCTACTCCCGAAGGATATAACAAGATCCCACAGATAGGGAATGTCATCATTGAGGACAACGTAGAGATTGGCGCTAATACCTGTGTAGACCGAGCTACGATGGGTTCTACTATCGTGCACAAAGGTGTTAAACTTGATAACCTTATTCAGATTGCGCATAACGATGAGATAGGTGCTAACACAGTCATCGCTGCACAATCTGGTTTGGCAGGTTCAGCAAAAATGGGTGAATGGTGTGTTATCGCTGGTCAGGTAGGCATATCAGGTCACCTCACCATTGGCAACCATGTTACACTGGGACCTCAATCTGGCATTATCAGTTCTATCCCTGACGGGAAGACCATGATGGGTACTTTACCCATTGAGGACAAGGGATGGTTCAAGGTGCAGGCTATTATGAAACGACTGCCTGATATGTATAGAGAGCTCAATGCATTACGTAAAGAATTAAACGAACTTAAAGACAAAACTCTTTAAAATGTTAAAGCAGAAAACACTGAAAGAGAGCTTCTCTCTAAGCGGCAAAGGATTGCACACAGGTTTGAACCTCACTGTAACCTTTAATCCGGCTCCCGACAATTTCGGCTACAAAATACAACGTACCGATTTGGAAGGACAGCCAATAATTGATGCTATAGCCGAAAACGTAACAGAAACTACTCGAGGCACTGTACTCAGCAAAAACGGTGTCAAAGTAAGCACAGTAGAACACGGTTTGGCAGCAATCTATGCTGCAGGCATCGACAACTGTCTCATACAAGTCGATGGTCCTGAATTCCCCATATTGGATGGTAGTGCCCAGTATTATGTGGAGAATATTGAGCGTGTGGGTACCGTTGAGCAAAACTCAGTAAAAGACTATTTCGTTATCAAGTCTAAAATAGAATTCCGCAACGAAAAGAATGGTTCATCTATCATCGTATTACCTGATGACGAATTCAGCCTTAACGTACTTATTTCTTACGAATCTACTATCCTGCCTAACCAATATGCCACCCTCGAAGATATGACCTTGTTCAAAGATGAGGTAGCAAAGGCGCGCACCTTTGTATTTGTGCGTGAGATAGAACCGTTGCTGCAATTAGGTCTCATCAAAGGTGGTGACCTTGACAATGCTATCGTTATATACGAGCGTCAGATGTCACAGGACAAATACGATCAGTTAGCTGATGTGATGGGTGTTCCCCACATGGATGCCACCCACCTGGGCTACATCATGCACAAGCCGTTGGTATGGCCCAACGAGTGTGCACGTCATAAATTGCTCGACCTGATTGGTGATATGGCGCTGATAGGTAAGCCTATCAAGGGACGCATAATTGCTACCCGTCCTGGTCATACGGTCAACAACAAGTTTGCTCGTGAGATGCGTCGCCAGATCAGATTGCACAACGTGCAGGCGCCTAAATACGATGTCAACACCCCGCCGTTGATGGATGTCAACAAGATACGTCAGCTCATCCCCCACCGCTACCCCATGTTGCTGGTAGATAAGATTGTGGAGATTGGTCCTGACTATATCGTAGGAGTGAAGAACATCACTGGTAACGAGCCCTACTTTCAGGGACATTTCCCATTGGAGCCCGTCATGCCAGGCGTATTGCTGATAGAAGCGATGGCACAGACAGGTGGTCTGCTGGTGCTTAACCAAGTTGATGAGTTAGAGCATTACTCCACCTACGTACTAAAGATTAACAACGTGAAATTCCGCAAAAAAGTAGTGCCAGGCGACACACTGGTGTTCAAGATAGAGATGATGCAGCCACTGCATCGTGGCCTCACCACCATGCGAGGCTATGCCTTCGTGGGTGAAGACGAGGTAGCAGAAGCAGAAGTAATGGCACAAGTAGTCAAAAATAAGTAAACAAGAATAGTTATGAGCAATCAAATCAGTCCGTTGGCATATGTTGACCCTGCTGCTAAGTTGGGTGATGGCAATCAGATAGGTCCTTTCTGCTTCATCGATAAAGGTGTAGAGATAGGAGACAACAATGTGCTGATGAACAATGTATCCATCCATTATGGTGCACGCATCGGTTCTGGCAATACCTTCTTCCCAGGTTGCAGTATTAGTACGTTGCCACAAGACCTTAAGTTCAAAGGTGAGGATACAGTAGCCATTGTTGGCGACAATAATAGCATCCGTGAAAATGTTACCATTAGCCGTGGTACCGCCTCAAGGGGCGAGACAGTCGTAGGCAGCAACAACCTCCTGATGGAGAACATGCACGTGGCACACGATTGTGTGGTAGGTAGTGGTATCATCATTGGCAACTCCACTAAATTGGCTGGAGAAGTCGAGATTGAAGACAATGCCATCATTAGTGCCGTTGTTCTAGTTCACCAGTTCTGCCGTGTAGGTGGCTATGTCATGATACAAGGAGGTTGCCGCTTCTCTAAAGACATTCCTCCCTATATCATAGCAGGTCGTGAACCTACCATCTATTGTGGTATCAATATTGTAGGCCTGCGTCGTCGTGGTTTCTCTAACGAAACTATCGAACAGATTCACAATGCCTACCGTATCATTTACCAGAGCGGACTGAATGTTACCAACGCCCTACGTAAGATTGAAGATGAAATGGTGATGACGCCAGAAATCAAGTATATTGTAGATTTCATAAGAAGTTCTAAACGAGGCATTATAACTGGATAATATTATGGTTTACAGATTTACAATCATATCCGATGAGGTTGATGATTTCTTGAGGGAAATACAGATTGACCCAGATGCTACCTTCCTGGATTTCCACAAAGCTATCCTCGATGCAGTGGGATATAAGGAAGGTGAGTTGGCATCATTCTTCGTGTGCGACGATGAGTGGAACAAAGACATCGAGGTGACACTCGAAGAGATGGATACCGACTCTGAGACCGACAGCTATATCATGTCCGACACCCGCATTGGCAAGTTGGTAGATGAAGACACCTACCAGAAGCTGATCTATGTGTTCGACTACATGACCGACCGCTGTTTCTTCATCAAACTGATGGATGTCATCACAGGCAAGGATCTCGACAAACCCGTATGCACCAAGAGTCGTGGCGAAGCACCTGCACAGACCGTTGACTTCGACGAGATGGAGAAGAAACTCACTGCAGGCTCAGACGACTTGGGCGAGGACTTTTACGGCGATCAGGGCTTCAACAACGACGAGATTGATGCCGAGGGTTACGAAGGCCTGGACGGCATTGTGGGAGGCGACTCCTACGATGGCAGCGACATCTATTGATGAAAACACTTGTAGTATTATTAGGTCCTACAGCAGTAGGCAAGACAGACATAAGCCTCGAATTGGCGGAACAGCTGCACACCAGCATCATCTCTGCCGATTCGAGGCAACTTTATGCCGACCTGAAGATAGGTACTGCTGCCCCTACTCCTGAACAGCTGGCTCGTGTGCAGCATTATTTCGTGGGCACCTTGCAGCTATCCGACTACTACAGTGCCGCACGATATACCGACGAGGTACTGGCACTGCTCAACACCCTTTTCCAACAACAAGATGTTGCACTGCTCACAGGCGGTTCCATGATGTATATCGATGCCGTATGCCAAGGCATGGACGACATACCCACAGTGGATGCCGACACACGCGCTATGATGTGGCAACGCTATGAAGAAGTGGGATTGGAAGGCATCCAACGCGAACTCAAGATGCTCGACCCAGAATATTACGCCATTGTTGACCTGAAGAACCACAAGCGCATCATCCACGCCCTCGAGATCTACTACATGACAGGCAAGTCATTCACCTCGTTCCGCCAACGCAAGCAAGCAGAACGCCCCTTTAACATCATCAAGATAGGATTAAACCGAGAACGCGATGAATTGTTCAACCGCATCAACCAGCGCGTAGATCAGATGATGCAAGAAGGCATGCTAGAAGAAGCCAAGAAGGTATATCCCTACCGACACCTCAACTCGCTCAATACCGTAGGCTACAAAGAACTGTTCAAGTACCTCGATGGCGAATGGACCTTAGAAGCAGCCGTCGAGAAGATCAAGCGCAACACCCGCATCTACGCCAAGAAGCAACTCACCTGGTTCAAAAAAGATATGTCCATCCGTTGGTTTCATCCCGACCAGCGAACAGACATCATCTCTTATATCAATACTCAGTTAAATGCTTAGAGAGCAGCGAAGCGCTCATCCTTCTGCGCTTTCACCGCCATACACTCCATCTCAACCAACCAACCCGAGCGACATACGGGCGCATTCACATACACCTTAGGTTTGTCAGGGAATCGTTCATCAAACAACGTCTTCACCACATTATAGTCGGCAATGTCACGCAGATACACAATCATCTGCTGTGCCTCGTCGTAAGTACACCCAGCCTCAGCCAGCAGTGCCTCTACATTCTCCCACAAGCGCTTGGTCTGTTGGCGCACATCACCACGATACATAATCTCACCCCTGTTGTTGATGCTGGCAGTACCAGATATCAACACATGTCGACGATCACCATAATCTATATAAGTACCACGCTCAAAACTCACACCATATTCATACGTAGGATTCAAGTGCGTGCGAGCATAGAGGTAATGTATCTGCTCCTTGCTGATGCCATCCACTGCGTAGGCATCCATCTGCACCAGCGCCTTAGGGTCAGCCATGCGACCACCAATGCCCGTACTTGCAATGAAATGCGTCTCCGAGGTAAGGTTCTGCGTCATAAACACCTCGTTGCGCGCCTTCACCACCCCCGCATAGTTATTGTCTATGTTCTGCACGAATATCCACGTACGCATACACTTGTCGGCCAGCGTGCAACCCTCCTGCATCAGGTTCATCACATACTCGTTCAGCAGCAATCGCATCTGGTATTCCGATGTCGCCGCATGGTTGTTGTTACTGCCCGTCCACAAGTGACGATAAACGCCATGCTTCGCCTCAAACAATCCGTTGCTCAGTGCCTTGGCATACACATCCGTCATCAGATACGCCCACAAGGCAATTTTTGTGCCATCCAGTGGAGCCTGTTGCACCATCGAAAGAGCGCAGTCAGTACCCTCGGTAGTGGTAGCCAGCAGCAAGTCCAGCTGATTAGCGGCATCGCTCATGAAGTAGCGTTTAAACACCGCCACCGCCCCAGGCAACTGTTGCAGCACCGCACTGTATGCATCCAGCAAGGCCTCCACCTGCTCCTGGTAAGTTAGCTTTGAGTCCGACACATGCACCATCATGTGATACTCTGCTACTCCACTAACAGGTTTGAACTCCGTCAGCTCTACCCTGGCTTTATCAAATTCTATCTTTTTCATGGCTGCAAAGATAATCATTTTTTTTCAAATCCGATAAACTCAGATTGAAATGATTAAAATTGATTCAACAAAGGATAAGCAGCCATAAGCAATTTGTTCCTCAGAGCCTGAGGATAATCGGGATGGGCATCAATGAACTGTTGTACAATCAGTGCCGCCTCACGGCTATGATGCTCACTCAACAGACTGACTACCCAATTCTTAGGAAAGAAGATGTCGCCTGTTTGCTGTACTTCTTGCAGTTCTTCCAATCCAGGCAGTATGAAACAATTGTTGTTAGGTTCTCGCAGTGGACTATTCAGCAATGTCAACATTCGTTGTACCCAAGGCTCTACAGCTCTGTTGACCGGTTCCAAAAGTGATTCGAACAAGGCTTGGCAAGCGACTTCGTCTGGGTTACAAGCCCGACTAATAAAATCAAACTCACGTTGCAAATCCACATTGCTCAAGCGATTTCTCTGCTCGTTCACAATCTGTTGCCATTGGTCAGGTATCCTCAAAGCCAGTTGATAAGCCATCGTCATATAGTCGTTCACGTTCAGCAGTACATTATCCTGTCGTTTCCACATACTATATATTTCTTCAGTAATCTTAGGCGTTGTGGTAAGTGAGAACATCATGCGCATCAAGCGTTGCCGACATGGTATCAGTTCATGTGTCTTGGCAAGGTTCCACAGTTCCGACTCAGCAGTCTTGCGCACTTCGCCCTTTAGCATTTCCACACACTCATTGATATAGCTGCAGATCGAAGATGCTATCAATGCATTATGTTCATGTCTCAGTCCAACGGCCATTGAATGAAAACATTGCTCAGCATCCAGCTGATGAAACAGGTATGCCTCATAGATATTCATCAGCATCGACAGACGTGAAGTCTCCTCGGCAACTTCGTGCCAATGGTTCAATTGCCAACTCATATCAGATTGCACAAAGCGTCCATAGCCCATGCCGTCGTAGTTGGGTATGATACTCACAGTACCTTCAGGTACCTCCACATCAAAAGATTCATTTTGCATATCAACTTCCAATGGCAGTATGCTTCCATCTTTTTGCAGCAATCCCATACTGAAACATTGTTGCCAGTTGATACCTCTGTTGTAAGGATCTTGCTGCTTCACCGTCATGATGTTGCCAGAAAGTACTGATGTAATCGTAGGCACACCTTTCTGCTTAACCCATGCCGTACTGAATTGTGGCAACAGAGCCTCAGGGTTTTCCTTATCCAATATGTCTATCAGGTCATCCCATGTTGCATTGGCAAAAGAGAAGGTTTTCAAGTATTGTTGCAAGCCCCGACGAAATGCCTCACTGCCCATCTGTTCCTCAAGTTTACGCATCATCACAGGTGCCTTATCGTAGATGATGTTACCATATACCAATCCTGCATTCTTCAAATTGTCTAAATGCTGCTGAATGGGATGCGTACCCTCTGTGCGGTCCTCTGCTAGGGCGGTGATGTGGTAGTCTTTCAGGAAATTAAGGTCATGATTGATATCTGTAAAATGGCTATGAGATATCTTGGCAGCTATGTAGTTAGCAAATACTTCTTTGGTCCACACATCATTAAACCAACGCATGGTCACCAAATCGCCAAACCACATGTGGCTAGTTTCGTGGGCTATAAGTTCTATACGTGAAAGCTCTTCATCAGGTGTAGGGTGTTCACTCACAAACATACGCTTATCGTTAAACTGAATGGCACCCACATGCTCCATACCGCCAAACTGGAAACCAGGCAGTATTACAAAGTCATATTTCCTAAAAGGGAAAGCTATACCAGTATAATCTTCAAGCCATGCAAGCGACTGAAACACTTGGTCGAAAATGATAGGCATCTGCGCCACCTTCTTGGCATCAGTCTCTCGATAATAGCCGTTTACTGTGCGCCCCTCACGCGTTTCCTCCTGCACCTCAAACATGCCTGCAACAAATGAAAATAGATATGTAGGAATCAAATCAGAAGTATGGAAAACCAGATGCTGGGTATCATCAACCAACTGCTGATCCTTTATTTCGCCTGCACTTAGCGCCACCCACTCGTGAGGGATGTCTAATTCTAAGGAGAATCGTGCCTTTAAATCAGGTTGGTCAAAGCATGGGAACACAGATCTGGCATGATCAGGCACAAACAGAGTATAAAGATAGTCGTCATGACGATTCAGCGACTTGTCATTGCTCACGAAACTGATACTTACCTCATTCTTCCCCTCTTTAAGCATCATGGCAGGTATCACTATATGTTCGTTCTCATATACTAATTTTTGCTGCTGCCCATTCACCAGACAGTGACCATTAGTCTCACCTTGGAAATCCAACTGTAGGTCGGTATTGCCACTCCAATTGAAGGAAATAATCGCCTCTCCACTCACTCGTTCATTCACACTGGCAGGTATAACAAAATGTAAGTTATAGACCAACTCACTCACCGCCTCAGCCCTCGACTGTGCCAACCAAAGCGCTACGCCATCTTCCACCTTCTGTTCCGTTTGTTTCATGCAACTCGCTACACATAGCAACAGAGCTGATAACCATACAATTCTTCTCATACTTATTATTATTTGTGAGCTTTAATAGAGAATCTCCGCTAAGAAGAGACCTTGGGCGGGGACTGACATACCTGCGGAACAACGGTCTTTCTGCTGGATGACCTGTTGGAATTCTGCCAAAGAGAGTTTGCCATAACCTACTACCAGAAGGGTGCCGACAATGGCTCGCACCATGTTGCGCAGGAAGCGGTCGGCCTGGATGGTGAATACCCACGTTACGTCATCTACCTGGCTCCACTCGGCACGGGTGACATGACAGATGTTGGTCTTGACATCGGTATGCAGTTTGCTGAAGCTGGTGAAGTCAGCCACCTCTAACAACAGCTTGGCTGCCTGGTTCATCAGCTGGAAATCGGGTGCCTTGTGCAGCTTGTAGCGATATTGGCGCATAAAGGGGCTCTTGGCGGTGGTGACATAGTATTCGTAGCGGCGTGACTTGGCACTGAAACGGGCATGCATATCGGCATCTACGGGCGCTACCTTGAACACACTGATGTCTGAGGGCAAGAGGCGATTGAGCTTGTCGGTCAACTGGGTGCAGTCGATTGCTTCGTCGTGGTCGAAATGGGCTACCATCAACTTGGCATGCACACCTGTATCGGTACGACCTGCACCTGTGACTTCCACCACCTCACGACGTAACAGGGTTTGCAACGCATTCATGAGCTGTTGCTGCACACTGTCGCCGTTGGGCTGTATCTGCCAACCGTGATAACAGGTGCCATCGTAGGCCAAATATATGAAGTATCGTTGCATATTTGAAAAATAAGTGCTATCTTCGTGACAAAATTAAAACTTATTTATGAAACTACCTAAAATTACTCCAATTATCCTGTTATTGTCAGCCGTTTGCATGCTGGCTGGTTGTAAGAAAAAAGACATGTCGATGAAAATGAACGACCCGCATAATATCAGGGGCGTGATTAGTTACCAACGCGATTTTCCAGATGACAACGATACGCAGTTGGCTGCTGCCAAAGCCATTGGCGTGAAGCCCTTCAGAAATGCTGAGGATGCTGCCAACATCAAGCAACTGAGCTTGATTGAGACCAATGAGCACTCTGTGTTGGACAAGCTGACGCACTCGGTGCCTTACGTGGTGCCTAAGGCTGCACAACTGATAGACGATATTGGCAGTAACTTCCTGGATTCGCTGGCTAACAAGGGACTGAACCCTTATCGTATAGTGGTGACCTCGGTGACTCGATCACAGGAGCAGCAGAAGGAACTGTCGAAGAGCAATATCAATGCGACAGAGAACTCTACCCATTGCTATGGTACTACCTTCGATGTCAGTTGGAAGACTTTCGAGCAGGTGCCTGACGAGGATGGGCGCCCCATGCAGGAAGTGGGTGCCGACACGCTGAAGATGGTGCTGAGCGAGGTGCTGCGCGATGTGCGTGTTGCCAAGCGTTGCTACATCAAGTATGAGCGCAAGCAGGGCTGCTTCCATATCACAGCCAGATAATCTTCTTCTAGCTTATTCCAATAATTTCCAGGCTTTTGAAAGATTATCTACCACATCACTTGCGGTGAGAGCTATTTCGCCTTTCTCGCGTGCCGCTATATCGCCTGCTAATCCATGTATATATACACCCATCTTGGCTGCAGTATCAGCATCGTAGCCTTGCGCCAGTAGTGAGAGGATGATACCAGTAAGCACATCACCACAACCTCCAGTAGCCATACCAGGATTGCCCGTCACATTGAACCAACAATTGCCTTCAGGAGTGATGACAGCTGTATAAGCACCTTTTAGTACCACATACACACCACAACTCTGTGCCAGGTTTATAGCTCGTGTCAATCGTTCGTAAGAGTCGACACACTTACCCACTAATCGGTCCATCTCACCAGGATGTGGCGTAATGATGCTACCCTTAGGTAAACGACGCAAATAACTATGATTCTGTCCAATCAGGTTTAACGCATCAGCATCCACCACCATCGGAACAGTGCTATGAGTAAGCAGGTTGAATAAAGCTTGCTCAGTGGCATCAGCCTTTCCCAAACCAGGCCCTACACCTATTGCCTGATAAGGTTCCAAATCGGGTGTATCGGTAAAGCAACTCTCATTGTTATCAAGCGAAGTCATCGCCTCTGGTACGGAAGTCTGCACAATGGTATTGTTGCACAACGGCACATGCACAGTAAGCAAGCCCACGCCAGAACGCAAACAAGCACGTGCAGCTAGTACCGATGCGCCTGCCATACCCTGTTGACCTGCTATGAGCAACGCCCTACCAAAGTCACCTTTGTGAGAGAAGCGACTACGAATCTTGAGCTGATACCTCATTCTGCTGGCATCGCCCATCTCGAATGGAGTAGCTGTCTGACGAATTGCCTCTTTGCTCAAGCCGATATCAAGCACTTTCCAGGCACCCACATACGCCTCGTTCTCCGCAAAGAGAAAAGCCAACTTAGGGAACTGCAAACTGAGGGTATAATCGGCCTTCACCACCGCCTCAAAGTTGTGACTGCTATTGTCTTCTCCCATCAAACCACTTGGGATATCAATGCTTACCACCGTAGCACCAGCTGCATTGATGAATCTCACCAACGAGGCAAAGCCTCCACTCAAGGGTTTATTCAGTCCACTACCAAACAAACCATCGATAATCACATCGTCCTCAGTGAGTTTAGGGGGTGTAAACTGGGTTATCACCTCATGGAAATCTATCCCCTTGACATCGTTCAACCTATCACGGTTAGTCTCACAATCAGGTGACAACTTGCCCGTAGTATTGAATAGATAGACTTCGGGGCGATAGTCATTGTTGGCAAGCAGACGAGCCACAGCCAATGCATCGCCACCATTATTACCAGGACCAGCAAAGACAACAAAGCGAGTATCTTCTGCTTCGGGCCACTGACTCATCAACTCGTGGGCAATAGCCTGAGCAGCTCGTTCCATCAAATCGATAGAGGCTATCGGCTCATTTTCGATGGTATAGGCATCTAACTGCTTGATGGCAGCTGTAGGAAATATCTTCATCTTGTTATATTAATTCAATTCAGCAGGGTTGAAAGAGAAAGTTGATGGAGCAATCTTGCCTTCTTTCTTCAATTTGGCAAATTCCTTCTTAGCCTTTTCCAACTGCTTTTGAAAACCCTCATCAGCGTGGAGGCGAGCCACCACACCAGCCGCTACTATACGTCCATTATCCACGTCACTCTGGTAGTGATAACCGGCAATCACACGACTCTCACCCATTTCATAGCCACGTTTCAGAATTTCGTTCTGGCGGTCCACGTTGATTTCTGCCAATACCAAAGCGGTAGCCCAACCAATAGCGGTATGTCCTGAAGGATAAGAACCATTGTTCACCAAAGCAGCCTCATCCTCTGGTACACTGGTACCTATACCAAAATATACGAAAGGACGCATACGCTGATAATACACCTTTGCCTGACCACCACTCAGCACACCAGCATCACCATTCATGTTGGTCATCAGTTTGTAAATCTCTGGCGTATTCTGTTCGTTGATCTCTATACCGAATGCCTCGCTGAAAGCCACAGCTACGCCCTTAGGAGTAACATCGGCATCGGCAATAGCCTGCTTGCCACGTGGGCGCAAACGCTGGTAACGGCCCCAGTTGAAACGAGCCTCATCAACAGCAAACTTGGCACTTCCTGGTTCTGGAGGAGGGGGCAACAGATAAACACTGCTGGGAACATCATTTTCTTCCAAGAAGAAATACTGAGGAGCTGTAGAGCGGTCATATACACCAGCACGAGCCTTGGAGGCGGCATCTTGTGCCATCACATTCGTTGCAGCTATCATCAATGCTGCGAAAAAGAGAGATTTCTTCATAATATATAATTTTAATAATTAATCACATAGTAAGAATAAAGCGATATACCAACAACAGTAAGCAATCCCACCACCACAGGCACCCACCACTCCTTAACTTCGGGCAGGAAAGTTTGCTTCGTCAACTTCTTATAGATGAACCATACCAACGAAGCTGCCACCAAGCCCACCAAAGCACCACACAGGATGTCGCCAGGATAATGCACACCTAAGTAGAGACGTGAATAGCAGTTGACAATGGCCCACACCATGATGAAGGCAGGTATCGGACTTCGTCTGAGCAAATACAGAAGGAAGAACGCCAAACCGAACGAGTTGGCAGCATGACTGCTGGGGAAACCGTATCTGCCCCCTCGGTAACCATCCACGATATGCACCATACTGCTGATGGGATTTTCCAAGTTGGCAGGACGCAGACGACCTACAGCATGACGAATCAGAGAAGAACTCATCTGGTCTGCTATAACAATCACCAGTGCAATCGCCACCAAGCACATCAGGGCTTGTTTGGAGGTCATGTTTCTGAACAGCACATAGGCTAACGACAGGTACATCGCCACCCAGATAAACTTACCTGTAAAGAGCATCATAAATGAGTCGAAAAACGCATTATGTGCTCCGTTGAACCATAAGAGCAAGTCAGAATCTATGTTGATTAAGTAATCCATGCTTTTTAATTGAAAATTGAAAATTGTGAATTAAACTATTTTCTTTAATTGTAAGCGATGGTCGATACACGAGGGCAACTCGCTCTCAAAGTGACTCACCATCATCAGTGTCTTGTCGGGACGGGCACAAAAAGCATTGATGATACGCTTTACCTTGCGACGGTTGAAAGTGTCCAACCCATGCAAAGGCTCATCAAGTATCAGCAACTCAGGGTCTTTCACGAATGCCCTTGCCAATAATACCAAGCGCTGTTCACCATCACTCATGTGCAAGAACGGACGATCTGCCAAATGAACAATGTCGAATGTCTCCATCCATTGGAGACACACCTCACGCTGTTCAGGCTTAGGGCGCACATACAATCCGATAGAGTCGTGCAAGCCACTCGCCACAATATCAATGGCAGGCAGGTCTTTCAAATAGGCACGATGCATCTCGGGACTCACATAGCCAATATGCTTCTTGATGTCCCAAATGCTTTCGCCAGTACCACGCTTTCTACCAAACAGACTCACATCGCAGGCATAACTCTGTGGATTATCAGCACATATAATGCTCAGCAGCGTTGATTTGCCACAACCATTCTCACCACCCAATGCCCATTTTTCTCCTTTCCGCACCACCCAATCAAGGTCTTTCAGAATGGTACGGGTACCATAGCGAATGCTGACTTTGTTCAAACGCACAATCTCGGTAGATGGAGCAATAAATGAAGAACACTGACAATTCGGTAACTCTACATCCTTATCATGCCGCTTACCCAGCTCCTCATCAAACCACTTTCTATATTCATCCAGTGTCATCTTGCTGGCAATCTTCATATCTTTCACCACAACCACATGGGAGATGAAATCAGGTACACTGTCCATCATACTCATCACCAATATCAATTGTATGCCCTGCTCAGCCAAATGCATCAGCAAATCAGTCAGCTGGTTGCGTGTAGCAGCATCCAAACCTATATAAGGGTTATCCAATATTAGGATACGAGGGTGTGTGAGCAGCATTTTGGTCAACTGAAACTTGCGCATCTCGCCACTGCTCAGCAGGATGATAGGCTTCTCCAGCATCTCCTCCACATGGAACAGTTCAAACAGCTGACGTTGGAAATCACTCTCCTCGTAGCTGCCTATTAAATCTTTCACCAACATCACCTCGTCCAAGTCGGTAGAGTTCCAACGTTGCTGGTAATAGTAGTTTGTGTCGGCACTGCCAAAAGTATCTCGGAAGCTGATGTGCTTGATATTCATGTATGCCTCTTTCCAAGGAGAAGGAGAGAAATCATACTCCAGCGAGCCGCAATGCAAGGGATACCTGTCTATCAGCATATCCACCAATCGGCTCTTACCAGCACCATTTTCGCCAACGATAGCCACCTGTTCCCCTTTCAGCAGTTCCAAAGTGATAGGCTCTGCCATACGGGCATCTGGCAAGCGAGGCCAAGCTTCCGATAATTTTATAGTGTAATCACTCATTCTTGATATACAATTAACGCAGTCTCTGGTGCCACAGAAAGAATAGGTCCATAGAGGGTACCAATACCACTCTCATTCACCCATCCATCCTTTACTACGGCCACATAGCGGCCTTCAGGTACCTCCACCTTAACAGCTTCACGACGGGCATTCAGTATCACGATGATGTTATTCCAGCTATCACCGCCAGCATGGTCCTTTAGACGGAAAGCCACCACTCCACTGCCTTCGACAGGCAGGAACTCCAAGTGCTGACGTACCAGTTCGGCACGGCCTAAGCGGAAGGCAGGATGATGCTTGCGCAAGGCAATCATACCTTTATAATAGTTATACACCCACTGATATTTTGACTTGTTATGCCAATCGATGGCATTCACGCTGTCAGGACTCTGGAAACTGTTATGCACAAACTTCTTGTCGCGCATCACCTCCTCGCCAGCAAAGATGAATGGAATGCCTTGAGAAGTCAGTACAGCCGTCTGAGCCAGCATATCGAGCTTCTCCAAGTCATTGCCCTTCAGGTCGGTTACAGAAGTACGCAATCTATCCACCAAACACATATCATCGTGGCAACTCACATAGCTCATCATCTGCACAGGCTCCAGTGCCCACGCCTTGTCGCTATAGTTCACCTGATCCATCTGAACTTGCGGATGGTCGATAGCACCCACTATACCGAATTTAACGCTCTCCTCATGACCAGGCAACCCTGCCAAGAAAGCTCCCTTCTTATCATCATCCCAAGTACCACGCAAACCATCACGCATCTCATCGCTGAAAGCAGCAATACCTGGCATCTTCGCCACATTGGCCTTCATAGCCAACAAATCGGGAGCATAAAGAGGCGACTCTGCAGCCCAGCCCTCACCATATATCAACACCTGTGGGTCGAGTTTCTGTGCCTCTTGTCTGATTTCATTCATGGTAGCAATATCATGAATGCCCATCAGGTCGAAACGGAAACCGTCGAGGTGATATTCACGCATCCAATATAGCACGCTCTCCACCATGAACTTACGCATCATCGGACGATTGCTGGCTGTTTCATTGCCACATCCCGAGCCATTGGCAAAGGTACCGTCGGGCTTGATACGATAGAAATAGCCTGGTACCGTCTTCTCAAAGGCACTGGTGGCAGCATTGTAGGTGTGGTTATACACCACATCCAGTACCACACGAATACCTGCCTGGTGCAATGCCTGTACCATTTGCTTGAACTCTATAATACGTGTTTCCGGCTTTGTCGGGTCTGTGGAATAAGAGCCGTCGGGCACGTTGTAGTTCTGTGGGTCATAACCCCAGTTATAATGACTATCCTTAAATGTATGCTCGTCAATTGACGCATAATCATACGAAGGCAAAATATGTACATGCGTAACACCCAACTCTTTCAGGTGGTCGATACCTGTAGAGAAGCCCTCCGGACTTTGGGTACCTTGTTCTGTCAATGCCAGGAACTGTCCTTTGTGCTGAATGCCCGAACTGGCATCGATGGAGAAATCACGATGGTGCATCTCATACACCACAGCATCTGCCACACTCCTCAATGCAGGCTTCTGGTCGTTCTCCCAGCCTGTTGGATTGGTCTGTGCCATATCGATTACCGCTCCACGAAGTCCGTTGATGCCAACAGCTTTGGCAAACAAGCCTGGGGTATCGCCCAGCCATTCGTCATTTCTCTTCACGTTGAATGCATAGAACTTGCCCTTCAGGTCTTCAGGCACCTTCACGTGCCAGGTACCATCGTCACCCAACTCCATGTGATAGGTCTCAAAGGCATGTCCTCCCTCTGCCTCTGTGTACAACATAAGGCGCACCTCGTCGGCATTGGGGCTCCACAGATGAAAACTGGTGCCACTGGGTGCATACTCCATCTCACTCAGACTACCGTTTCTCACGGGATAATCGTCTAACGATTCATACATCACTTTCTCGTTATCCTGGCATCCTGCCATCATCAAAGATACCACCATACAAAAAAACAATTTACGCATAATTATCAATTTTCAATTTTACTTCGTACTATTTTGTCGCGACTCGGCATTGACAATTGTCTTCCTCCTTTGCACCTTGGCCATTAATGCATGCATTATGGCTCTCGGTTTGTCGTCGGTTGTCTCATGCAAGCTTGGCTTTGCACTCGCTGCTCCAAAAAGTCTCAAACTACTTTATCCGGATTCTTTGTCACAAAATCCTTCCAGCTCTTATAACCTTTCTCAACTTTAGGCACTCCCATCTGCATAAAATGACAATAGGCAGCACCCAAGGCATCGGTAGCATCCAGGAACTTAGGCATTTCCTCCTCGGCAATGTGCAACATACGTTGCAACATACCAGCCACCTGCTCTTTTGAAGCATTTCCGTTACCTGTAATAGCCATCTTTATCTTTAATGGGGCATATTCCGTAATGGGAATGTCACGACTCAAGGCTACTGCCATCGCCACACCCTGTGCTCGCCCCAACTTCAACATACTCTGTACATTCTTACCAAAGAAAGGAGCTTCAATTGCCACCTCATCGGGTAGGTAGCTCTCAATGATGCTCAGCACCCGCTCATGAATCTTCGCCAGTTTCAGGTAGTGATTGGCATACTTGTGCAAGTCAATCACCCCCATCGCAATTAGAAACGGTTTGCCCATCGACACCTTCAACACCCCATACCCCATCACAGTGGTACCAGGGTCAATGCCCAAGATTATCTTCTCTTTTACAGGCTCCATCATGGCTCTTTTACCTCCTCAAATTGGCAAGTTATGCGATAAACAATCATAAACTACAGATTTTATTTTGCAAAAGTAATGAAAATATATATCTTTGCAACCGCTAAAGGAAGATTAAAACAACAAAAAAGATGATTATAGACAAAATCAACGAGATTCTGAAGGATGTAGAGGGACTACATGCTGCCAATGCTGAGGAGCTGGAAGCCCTGCGCATCAAGTATCTTAGTAAAAAAGGCATCATCAGTGGACTGATGAATGACTTCCGCGAGGTAGCTGCTGACCAGAAGCGAGAGGTGGGTATGAGACTCAATGAGCTGAAAACTCAGGTGCAGGACAAGATCAATGCCTTGAAGGATCAGTTTGAAAGTATGGACAATGTGGATGATGACATCGACTTGACTCGCACTGCCTACCCTGCTGCTCTGGGAACACGCCACCCACTGACCATTGTGAAGAACGAGATTATCGACATCTTTGGTCACATGGGCTTCAAACTAGCCGAGGGTCCTGAGGTGGAAGATGACCTGCATGTTTATACCAAGCTTAACTTCGCTGCTGACCATCCAGCACGCGACATGCAGGACACATTCTTCGTGGAACAGAACGAGAATGTAATCAAGAACATCATCCTGCGTTCACACACCAGTTCGGTACAGGCACGTGTGATGGAGCAGACCCAGCCCCCTATCCGTGTAATCTGCCCAGGACGTGTTTATCGAAATGAGGCTATCAGTGCACGAGCTCATTGCTTCTTCCATCAGGTGGAAGGATTATATATAGATAAAGGTGTATCGTTTACTGACCTTAAGCAAGTGTTGCTAACCTTTGCCCGTGAGATGTTTGGCAATGACACCAAAATCCGCCTGCGTCCATCATATTTCCCATTTACTGAGCCCAGTGCCGAGATGGACATCAGCTGCAACATTTGTGGCGGTAAGGGTTGTGGTTTCTGCAAGCACACCGGTTGGGTAGAGATTTTAGGTTGTGGTATGGTTGATCCTAATGTTCTGGAAGCTTGTGGTATTGACAGCAAGGTTTATACCGGCTATGCTTTTGGTATGGGTATTGAGCGTATCGCCAACCTGAAGTACCAGGTAAGCGACCTGCGTTTGTTTAGTGAAAATGACGTACGTTTCCTCCGAGAGTTCGAGGCTGCGTACTAAAGAAATAGCCGTGAGGCTTGTTTATTTCTTTTCATAAGTAAAGATTTAATTGGTTAAACAGTTTAGGCGGTGTCGTTATGGCATCGCCTGAAATTTTATTAAATTACTCCGTCTCGGCATAAAAAATAAGCGAGCTTATTTTGTTCTACTCTCGACTTTTCGTAATTTTGCAGCCTCAAAAATTATACAACTATGGCATTTATAGAAACGAATAACGTAAAAGGTGACATTTTCGGTGGTATCACGGCCGGAATTGTCGCTTTACCTTTGGCTCTTGCCTTTGGTATTCAAGCATTTGGAAGTATTGACGACCCTGCGGCCAGCTCTATGGGAGCATTGGCTGGACTGATAGGTGCCACCCTTTTGGGCTTTTTCGCTTCACTATTTGGTGGTACACACTCACAAATCAGTGGTCCTACAGGACCGATGACGGTCATCACCGCAACCCTAATCAGTGGCGTATGGGCTGCACATCAGTCGTTGAGTGCTGTTCTCATCGCCATGTCTATGGCTGGTTTGTTCTGCGGACTCTTCCAGATTCTTTTTGGTGTAATAAAGATAGGTAAGTATGTGCGTTACATCCCCTACCCTGTGCTCTCAGGTTTTATGAGTGGCATCGGTGTTATCATTATTCTGCAACAACTCTATGCATTGGTGGGTTTGAAATCGCCTGTGCTGACAATAGATATGATATTGGAGATGCCTGAGCGTTTGCAAGGTGGAGTATCTCTCACAGCCTTGTTGCTGGGTTTAGGTACAATTGCTATTATTTGGCTGATGCCCA
>JAEEOD010000031.1 GCA_016284115.1 Bacteroidaceae bacterium | reverse complement strand
GACTCTATGTCGTTTTTCCTCCCTAAGAAGGATAGAAAGAAAATGGATGATTTGAATAGAAATAGTGTTGCCAATAAACCAATGACGAGCTCCATACCAAAACTCTCTTGGCTTTGCTGGGCGATGATGACGCAATAGAGCAACCAGCACACTTGTGCTATCAAATGGACAATGCGAACTCGCTTGAAGTTGGTCTGTTCTTCGCTCCACAGATGAAGGGATACTCCCAGCAACAAGGCAGTGGGAGGGTAGAACATGATTATAAATAACAATGCATCATTATTTGGTACCAAATCAGGATTCCAAAGCAGCGTCAAAGCAATGACTGTATAAATGGCGGTAAATAACAAGGCAACAGGGAATCTTTTCAATACGGCTTCGAATCGTTCTGAAACTCCCTTGAAAGAAAAACTCTCTATCCACTTCATAACTTTTCTTTTTTTACAGTTCTGATTCCTTCATTCGTTCGGCATTTTCTGCCACAATGAGGTGGTCGATACAGTCTTGTATGTCGCCATCCATGAATGCAGGTAAGTTGTAGATTGTATAGTTGATGCGATGGTCGGTGATGCGTCCCTGAGGATAGTTGTAGGTGCGAATCTTAGCAGACCTGTCGCCAGTAGATACCATCGTTTTGCGCTTGGCAGCAATGTCGTCAACATATTTCTGGTGTTCCTTGTCGTAGATGAAGGAGCGCAGACGAGCCAATGCACGTTCCTTGTTCTTGGGTTGGTCGCGTGTTTCGGTACACTCTATCAAGATTTCCTCTACAATGCCTGTGTTGGGGTTCTTCCAATTATAGCGCAGACGCACACCGGATTCTACCTTGTTGACATTCTGACCTCCTGCACCACTGCTTCGGAAAGTGTCCCAACGAATTTCTCCCTCATTGATACTCACCTCAAAAGGTTCGGCTTCAGGCAGTACTGCCACTGATGCTGCTGAGGTATGCACACGTCCTTGTGTTTCTGTCACTGGTACTCGTTGCACACGATGCACGCCAGATTCATATTTCAAGATACCATAAACGCCTTCACCTGTAATGGGACAGATGATTTCCTTAAATCCACCTACCGCACGTTCACTGGCACTGGATATTTCCATCTTCCAGCCTTTGCTCTCGCAGTATTTTGAGTACATACGGAAGAGGTCGCCTGCAAATAATGCTGCCTCATCACCTCCTGTACCACCACGAATTTCCAGTATGGCATTTCGGCTATCCATCGGGTCGGCAGGTATCAGCATCAGTTTAATTTCCTCCTCCAATTGGGGTTGGCGTTCCTGACAGATAGCAAGCTCTTCACGGGCCATCTCTTTCATCTCTGCATCATCTTCATTACTGATGATGTCTTTTGCCTCTTCAATGCGCCCCAATAGCTCTTGGTATTCCTTACGGGCCGTCATCAGTCGCTCTAACTCCTTGTATTCCTTGGTGAGCTTTACGTAGCGTTCTTGGTCAGCAATCACACTGGGGTCAGTAATCAAAGTAGATACCTCATCGAAACGAGGTGCCAGACCGTCCAGCTTTTCTAATATGTTGTTCTTTTCTGCCATTAGTATCTAAACTCTCCAAATTCACTCCGGATGATTAGTTCCTTGTGGTCGCTCTCTTCAATGTGTCCCACTACCTGGGCATCAATATGGAAACTCTTAGAGATAGCTATTACCTCGTTTGCATATGCTGAAGGCAGATACACCTCGTAGCGATGTCCCATATTGAATACCTTATACATCTCTTGCCAGTCGGTGCCACTTTGTTTGTGGATGGTCTTGAACAACGGAGGAACAGGGAACATATTGTCTTTTATCACTCGGCAATTGTCTCCTATGAAATGCAACACCTTGGTTTGTGCACCACCTGAGCAATGCACCATACCGTGAATCTGAGGACGCAGTGCATCGAGCAATCTCTTCACTACAGGGGCATAGGTGCGAGTTGGTGAGAGCACCAGTTTGCCAGCATCCAGAGGGCTGTCTTCCACCTTGTCTGTCAATTTCAAACCTCCGCAATACACTAATTCTTCTGGCATTGCTTTGTCATAGCTCTCAGGATATTTCTTTGCCAGGTACTTGCTGAACACATCATGACGGGCTGAAGTCAAGCCATTGCTGCCCATACCGCCATTGTACTCGTGTTCGTAAGTAGCTTGTCCGAATGATGATAAGCCTACAATTACATCTCCGGGACGAATGTTAGCGTTGTCAATCACATCACTTCGCTTCATACGGCAAGTTACTGTTGAGTCAACGATGATGGTACGAACCAAATCACCCACATCAGCAGTTTCTCCACCTGTAGCGTAAGCTCCCACACCCATTTCGCGCAACTCAGCCAGCAGCTCGTCGGTACCGTTGATGATAGCAGAAATCACTTCACCTGGTACCAACAACTTGTTTCGCCCAATGGTGGAAGATACGAGGATATTGTCGGTAGCACCCACGCACAAAAGGTCGTCGATGTTCATGATCAGCGCATCTTGAGCAATACCTTTCCACACACTAAGGTCGCCTGTCTCTTTCCAATAAAGATAGGCGAGTGATGACTTAGTGCCTGCACCATCGGCATGCATAATGTTACAATAGTCGGGGTCACCACCTAAAATGTCTGGGATAATCTTGCAGAAAGCCTTAGGATATAAGCCCTTGTCAATGTTCTTGATGGCGTTGTGAACATCTTCTTTAGCTGCACTTACGCCTCTCATCATGTATCTTTGTTTGTCCATAATAGGATGAGTTTTTTATTTGGGTACAAAGTTAATACAAATGGGAGACAATGCCAAATGTCTTTATACTCTTTGTAAAAAAAACAGCTCCCCGTTGGGGGAGCTATTATTCTAGAAGTCTCTACCTTCAAACAATGAACCACTGCCTGTCGATGAACTGTGTTTTCCTCCTGCATTGAAGATATAGCTCAGTGAGAACACGATGTTGGGATATTTAGGACGTACCCATGTCTCAGAACTTAAGCCCATTGAGGTTCGACGATTATAATACTTAGCAGTATGGAATACATCGTTGGCAACAGCTGCAAAAGCCAGTTTGCCCTTGAGGAATTGCTGACGGAATGCCAAATTGAAGTATGCATATCCGTGCTCTTTGCCTTGAGTCAGACTCTTAGGACCGATGAAATGTCCATCAAACTGCAATCGGCTATCCTTACCCAACGTGAGGGCATTGATCCAGTTGATTTGGAAAGTGAAGCCATCAGCATCGGTACAGCCTATATGCTGAGCCTTGAAGTCGTATTGGAACAAACTTCCATTGAGGGTGGTGGTCCACCAACGGGCAGCCTTCGCCACACCGCTGAACTCCAAACCCCATTCGATCTGACGTCCTGCATTGACATTCCTATCAAGTGTTACACCTGGCTCGTATGCCTCACGTACCCAATCTACCACATCCTTGCGATGACGGTAGAATCCGCCAAACATAATGCTGTGTCCACCGTCAAAAGAATTGCGGTAGTTCAGCTCTATCGAGTTGATAAACTCGGGACGAATGTCGGTACTGCCTATTTTACGGGTATAGTAGTCCTCATAGGTGATATATGGCTCTGTCTGCCATATACCAGGACGATTGGTTCGACGAGAATAACCCATGGTGAAGATGCCTCCCTTGCCTAAGTTATAAGAAAGATGGGC
The DNA here is from genome assembly GCA_016284115.1 of Bacteroidaceae bacterium. The sequence goes on along the minus strand of JAEEOD010000031.1, from coordinate 1,632 downwards.
AGAAGGGAAGAAATCCAAACGCTTTTTGTCGAGGTTACCTCCAGGAACGGTAATCTCTACTAAATCAATAACCCTTTCTGCACGTAAGCCAGCATCGAACTCAAAATTGCCGAACTTGTCGTTCACCATCGCATACAGTGCATGAATCTGACGGCGATAATAGAATGGTGCGTGCAGGTCATCCTGCCATTCAAATTGTTCTTTGTCACGATCCCAGTACTTGATATTGTATTCACCGTGCTCGCTATAGGTAGAGTAAAAATAACCACTTTCGAAGTTACCCGTCGGACTATAGTGGTTGCGATAGGTGGCAGTGAAGTCACAGTCCCAATGGTGTTCCTCCTCATAGCCTCGTGTACCTTCGTAACGCTTGCCGCTCATGTCAAACATATTACTCTCAGTATATTCCAATGAATACCAGTCGTAGCGAAAACGATTGACGGTGGACAACTCACTACGTTCGTTAATCTTCCAATTCCAAGTAAGTGCAGCTTGGAATAGGTTTTTCTTCAGTTGGTAACGGTCGTGACTGTTGTAGGTGGCATCGTTCAGCACTTCATCTCCTTTCAGACGCAACTCATCGTAGCGCATATCACCACCTCGTGTAAACTTAGTCTGACCTGTTTGTAGGTCGAGTGAGAGATTGTGATGCTTGCCGTCATTATATTGCCAACCAGCCTTACCAATGAAAGAACGGTTTTCACTGAAACGCGTACCATCTGATTTGGAAGTTGTGGTAAAGTCATCTACTATAGTCTTTTTCTTCTGCTGGAAATTACTTTTTCCCATGATATTAGTGGCAGTACCTCCCACATAGAAGGTATGCTTTCCTGTGCGGTAATTCAGCAAGGCATCCCCTGTCCAAGTCCCAAGTGTACCACCAGAAGCGTTGAACATTCCGCTCCAACCATCACCGCTGGTGCGTTTGGTAGTGATGTTGATAATGCCCACATCGCCTTCGGCACGATAGCGGGCTGATGGGGTGGTAATCAGCTCTATGTCTTCTATAGAGGCTGCAGGAATCTGTTGCAAAGCTTGTGTACCACTTAATGGGCTCAGTTTTCCATCTACATACACCAGGAAATTACTGCTGCCTCGGAAGGTGAGACCGCCATCAGCATCTACTTGCACAGATGGTGTGTTTGCTAATATATCTACGGCGGTACCACCAGAAGCGGCTATAGCTGTAGAGGAACTGATTCGTTGACGGTCTAGTTTATAGACAATTTGATTTTTATCACCTACAACGGTTACTTCAGAAAGACCCGTAGCAAGTTCTCGTAGTTCGATGGTACCCAAGTCAATGGTTTGTCCATCCCTTACGGTTAGTTTCTCACTGACATAGGGGTCATAACCCATCATGCGAATCATTACCAGTACGTCACCTGATGGAACTTTCTCAATGGAGAAAAGTCCATCAGTCACCATTCCAGAAGCTACTACCTTGTCGTTGAGGTCTGAAACAATGACATCAGCATAATCGATGGGTTGGCCGGTAGTGGCATCAACAACTGTTCCTTTTATGATGACAGATGATGCTGCATAGAGCACACAATGTATGCACACCAGCAGCATCGTCAGTAATATTTTTTTCATGATCAATTCTAATATTCTTCGTGAAGGTAAAAATTA
>JAEEOD010000030.1 GCA_016284115.1 Bacteroidaceae bacterium | reverse complement strand
CAGCAGGGATCACTCTGGTTTCAACGTCTTTAGTCGATGTTAGTGTGATAGAGGAGGAAGAGGTGTTCTTGCTCTTATCAACCCAATACATCCAAATGAGTGTAGGTGCTACCCATTTCGTACCATCGAACTGACGAGTAGTGAAGGGTACGTCGCTGCAGAACGATACGAACTTCTTCGTAGCCGATACAGGCACGGCGAAGATAAAGTCATTCCAGAGCTCATTGCTCTCGCGATATGCTTTCACCACCTTTCCTGGTACATAGATGGCGCACATGTTCTTTGTCACACCAGCAAACGGATCGCCTTCCACTGCGACAGGCTCTGCGTTTTCAAAGGTCACCTTGTTCAGCGCTGTGCATCCAGCAAATGCGGCATCCTTGATGGCTGTAATGCCAGCAGGAATGGTGACTTCCGTCAGAGTAGAGTTGTTGTAGTAGGTGCCTGCACCGATTTCATTCATGATGAATGTGCGTCCATCGTTTTCCCATACTGTTGGAACAGTAATCGATGTTTCAGTAGCAGGTGTGAAGTCGAACACCTTCACGTCGCGATCTGCGTCGGCAATCAGAATGTTGAGCTGGTCGCAAACTTCGCCATAGGTCAGTGTGCTGACCGACTTGGTGACATTGTCAATCGTGATGTTGCCAGTGCCGCCTTCGAACGGCTCGAAGACAGACTCGTCATCAACACTTTGGGCACAACTGGACACTGTTCTTGCAGGAATAGATGTCTGACCAGTCTGAATCTTGCTGAGAGCCTGCAGACGGGTGCGAACAGTGCCATTGACAGCAAGTTCATCCCATGCGGGAACTACGTAGGTCGAACCATTATAGACAAACTCGACTGCCGGGAAGCGATGGTCGCTCTTGACGGCCTTCTTCGGACTACGGTCGTTGATGAAGAGTGTGTTCGCCAACTTAACCTCCGAGGTGATATAGGCATTGAAGGTCTTGTAGGTAGGACTTGCCGTGTAGACGAAGTTGTTACCATTGTTGTCAATAGTGTAAACATACTTGCCCTTTTCGTCTCTTGTGGTGGTGTAGTTGCCTGTGAAGTCGTAGTTATTGGCATCTGCCATTGCAGAACCAGCCACAACATCAACGTTAGTACCGGCAAATGTCAGTGTCTTGTTCAGATTCTCCTCCGATACACGAATCAGGTAAGGCTTGTTTGCCTCCATCTTGTAGACGGCATCGAAGTAAATTGAAGCGAACTCCTCGCCATAGAACTTGCGCAGTTCAACACCGTCGCCAATCATCACCGAATTGTTGCCTGCCTTGACATTATTCACCTCGAAGGGCAGGCAGATGGTCGACCACTTCTGGTCCTCTGAGCCCTCAGTCTGAGCATTGGTCATCTTGCGTGTATAGCTGACGTTTGCAGCCGTGAAGGAGAAGGGAACGTAGGCAGCATTGGTCTCATTGAACTTAATGGTTGTGTAAGCCTGATCACCTACTACAACATTATAATTCTGATAATTCTTCAGCCTCTTAGCCTGAGCTTCCGTGTCGAAGTAGTAAATACAGTTAGGATTACTATTGGGAGTAATTGTGGCATCATCCGTGAAGTTCATTCCCTTATAACTCACGGCAGCAGCATTTGGAGCGGTACTAGTAGTAACATATGAAGGATAATTTGAATAAGCAGGCGTTACATACGACAATTTACCATCTTTATCCCAATAGTTCACACTTGGTCTGACATTCCAATAAGCATAAGTGAAGTAACTATTGTCTTCGTCTATTCGGTAGGAACCATCAAAGACGAGGATATACAGTGTTTTCTCCGCGTCGAAAGCTCCATCGGAATACTCAAACTCAGACAAGTCTACAGTAGTCGAGGCTCCCGATGCAAGCTTTAAAGGTACCATAATATTGGCACTCTTATAACGGTTATTGTAGCTTGCACGACCATAGTAGATCTGAAAGATAATGACGTCCTCGAACGTTGCATTGCGGCTATTATTCGTAATTTTTACAGTACCTTTAATTGAATTTCCATAAACGTATCCGCCAGAACCACTCGTTCCAGTGCTTGCCGTATTGTTCAGGCTCCATTTGAATGACAGGTTAGAATTGGTAGCCGTTGCTTCAGGGAAACTCGATGGGTCGAACGTAATCTCTGCATAGATGGGATCTGAATAACCTCTTGCAGCACGGTCCTGGTTGTAGAGGAACAGTGTGCAAGGCTCCTCGTCAGCCTCAAACTCCATCACGAAATCGTGAGAACTCTTTGCTTGCATCCGGAACTCTTCGGTATCTTGTGTGTAACCGACTGTACTGCTGATCTGGTTCTTATAAAGAGAGAAGTTCCACGTCAGTTTGTTGAACGAGTTGTTTGTCACATAGAACTTTACAGCCGTTCTGTAGCCGGGCTTCTTCTTACCAATAAACTCGTAGTTGTCAATGGTCATAGCCTTCACGAGTGATGCGGTAATCTGATTGTCGTCAACAACAAGCTTTGCATGGCTGTAGACACCCTTCACATAGTCGAAATGGCTTTCACCTGTGTAAGTAGCATCCTTGCTCTTCGACACTAATTGGTACTCACCAGCAGGAAGGTCAATGCCTGTCAAAGTCCAGACTACAGCCTGTGTGGCTGCTTGTGCAATGGTAATCTGCTTGGTGGCTATCGTCTTCACCTTATTATTATTCATATCGTAAGCCACAAGCTCCAAATCGAAGGTACGCGACTCGTCGGACTTGAAATTGTTCGACCAGTTCTCGAGAAGTGTACGGATCTTCAGCGTGCCAGTACGACTGATCGTCTGGTCATCCCAGACAATACTGTTGCTACTGTTGGCGAACGAGTAGGTGATAAGACCCAATGAGGCTTCGTCGTTAGGCTGTGCTGTGCTCTCTGCAACCAAGCCGGGACCTCTCATTCCAATGAGGGCTTCGAAGGTCTGCGACCAGTTAGCAGCGGTCGACCAGTTGTAGGCGTTCAGGGGCGACAGGCGGAAATAGCCGTCGCAGACACCAGCCCAACCCCAGTTGATGTGGAAGAAGTCATCGTGGCTGTATCCGTCAATCAGGAAGTAGTGGTTAGGAGTACTAGTCCTACAATGACCCCCTACAAAGACGGGAGCGTTATTGCTCAGTTCTTCGTAGATAATACGCTCGAAATCATCGGGGAAGCAATTCTGACGGTACAAAATGGCACCAGGAGTAATGCCCCAGAACTTTGGACCCTTACTCACCATGTCCGATTGAACTCCTGTACCGAATGAATAGCGCACACACGAGATGTAACGGGCTACTTCCGCTCTTTCTTCGTCCGTACCGCTACCACCTCTGTAGTGAGCGCGAATTTTAGACATATCGAAGGTCTGCGGCTCGTATTTGCCACTCGACTGGATAGAAGTGGGAACACCTGTGATGGTTGCCAGCGTCTTATCGCAGCCCCAGTAGTAGAGCAACTGTGCAGAAGCAATGCGCTGACAACCCACCACTTCTTCAGCCATCATGTCGACGAAAGGTGACTCCTGCGTCCAATAGGTCTTGATGAGCGGAGCAATGGGCTCTCTGGCCACGGAGACAGACTTGCGGCGCGAGTTGCCCGCTACCTGTTCGTCTACCTTGTTGGTATAGCCCTGTTCGTCGAGCTTCTGCAGGTCGTCCTCGAAAGTGTCGAGCATGGATTGCAGGCCTTCCGGCAGATTGTCTACATCGATGAAACCCTTGTCCGAGAATCCGAGAATCTCTTCTGAGCGGTCATCACCTGAGACGATGACGAAGCCCTGATTGTTTTCGGCATTAAAGATGTAGTAAGGTTTTTCACCCTGATTACCCATCACCTTGCGGGGTGTTGCGGGTGTTTGCAGTTGGGCCTGCGGGTTAATTCCCTGCATAAAGCTCTGAGCCTTCTGCATGGCGGCGGTGCGCCCGATGGGGTTAGCCATAGCCACTATCGTAGCCAAGGCCAGTACCGTTGTCAGTAGAAGTTTTTTCATTGTTCTTTATTGTTTAATTGTTGTTGTTTGAATTGCAGTTTGATAGAATAACGCTATTTCCTTATTTGCAAGTCTCCCCCGTCCTCTCATTCGTCACGGCGGCAGTGCGTGTCGTTATGGCGAGTGGAAGAACGGGGGACACGATGTTAGACTGTTTCTTAGTCTTCCCAGATGTTATCTGGCTCTTCTTCGTCTTCCCAGTCGTTGTTCTCGCGGGCATCACCGCCTTCCCAACTTCCTGATCCTCCACCAGGCATGGGGATACTATTGGCAATCAGGCCCTCTAAAACTACCTTTCGAAGGAGCACTTCCGGTGTGATATATTCCTTTTTCATATCGATATTCTATTTTTTTGTTTGTATTCCGTTTTCTTACCCCTCCCTAAAGGTGAGGGCAGGGGTGGGGCTCCTATTTTATCACGAACTTCTTGCCGTTCTTGATGAAGATGCCCTTGCTGGGTTGCTGCACCTGAATGCCCTGCAGCGTGTACCAGGCATCGTTCTGAGCAC
>JAEEOD010000342.1 GCA_016284115.1 Bacteroidaceae bacterium | reverse complement strand
TCATTAAAACTCATGTCATCCAGAATCTTGTGGACGAGGAACAAGTTCACCTCAACAAGATGCCAGAAGAGGATGAAAAGATAAGGATGGACTATGAGATGCTTATGCAGATGTTGGGTAGACAGTCTGTGCGCACAGAAATCATGGAAGAGCACATGGGAGTATTGGGCGAAAGAATCAAAGGTATAAAAAAGAAACGTGACAACATCAATGAAATTGAACGAGGTAATGCTCTTCACGAACACGATTCAAACACATGGAAAGCAAAACTATACATGATTGCTGCAGGCGTGATTCTTGCCATTACATGGGGTGCTATCTCTTCTTTCTATGATAACTTTACCGATTGGCTCCAAAATAAATGGTGTTATATTCTTTTGGGAGTATTTGGAGGTGTGGCTATCATTTTGATGTTCTATTGGTGGTGGGCTAACAGCCAGCGCCATAGGATGGAAAAAGAATACGAGGATATGACAGCGAAATTGTCTGAAAAGATGCATAGACTGCAAGATCAGGCCAATGAACAGAAAATGAGGATGCACGTGGCTGGAATGGTAATCGATAAACTACTGTCCCTAAAGGCATCTGTTGACAAGACTTATCAAGGCATGAAGGCCTTTATTGGAAATCTTGCCACATGGTATAAAGAAGAGCAGAAGGGACTTGATGCCATGGAGCCTATAGTAAAAGATCCGTTCATCCCGTTACTATCCAATGAACAGCTCAATAAATACTTTGAGGAGAATAAAGACGAGATAACCAATGGAATGCATCTATATGAGTACTTCAAGGAATTCCAACTTGATGATGAGCACATTATCGCCTACAAACGTAAACTGAAGCAGAATGTACTTGTTCATATTGGGGCTCTGCTAAATGAATTCACTGTGTTCCGTCATATTTTTGAGACTAGAGATTACCCATACCTCGACAAGGGATACGCTTCGGCAAAGAACCTGTTGCCTGTCCTTGACACCAAGTCAGTACCATTCTGCCAGATTCGGAGAACAGCTTTACTTAAGCCACAGGCTCGTTTCCTGTTTATTCATACGGATGCAGAAGAACTTAACGCATGGAATACGACCTACCCGCAGTATTTCAATACTACGCCAATATCTGAGAATATCCTATCAGTATACAAGATTGTTGGATTGAGAGTTCAAAACTTAACGATTGAAGAAGTAATATTAGACTGATAAAAGAAGCTTAGCAAAAGGAAGATTTATTACAAGACTCAGACCTGGAGGCATTAAAGAACGTAAGGTTGAAAGGGGGGGCTCTGTACTCGTTTTTGGTGGGCTAAGCTATTTAGGTGCCTCTGCCATAGTATCATCACTCAAAGGATATTCAACGCAGGAACGGTGTTCTCTATCAAATTAGTGATAGTAAGACGTTATGCGAGTGGTGTAAAGAAACACTTGGAGATGTAGAGGACGAGTATCAACAAACATGAAATGAGATGTGCTATATGAATACAATTAACTACGTTGAAGCTAAAGGTTGTAGTCAAGAACATGTTCTTGACTATCTGAGGACGAAGCCAAAAGGCATTACTTTCATTCACGGGAAGGCTGGATGTGGAAAAACCTTCACAATCAACAAGATTGTCAGTTTAGTTGCTGGCTGTCAGGTATTGACACCTACTAATTTGGCTGCGACTTTATATAAAAATGCGAGGACGCTACACTCCTTCTTTTATGGCGCTTTCGATGACTTGGAAGAGGGATTTCAAAATCCACAGAACTTGTCTTCCGAGAGATGTGAATTGTTTGCTTACAGGATAAGGCAAATAACGATGCTCATCATTGACGAAATATCTATGGTGCGTGCCGATACATTCGAAATGATGAATGTTATCTGCCAAAAGTGCATGGGCAACAATCTCCCTTTTGGTGGTATCCCTGTTGTAGTTGTGGGTGACCTGTTTCAACTTCCGCCAATTGTAAGTGATGAAGCAGTTTTGGCATACCTGAAAAAGGAATACGGAGGCATATACTTCTTCAACAGTCACGTTATACAGAATCATCTAAGCAGCATAAAACTATTTGAGCTCACGAAGTCTTTCAGGCAGCTTAACGACCCTGAATATGTCCGTCTTCTAGACTCTTTCAGAAAGCCTTTAAGTACAGAAGAAAAGTTGGCAGCTGTAAACGCCCTGAATAGACGTGTAACAAGCAACCTCCCGACTGATGCAATATACGTTGCTTCATCCAACGAGGAAGTAAGACAGGTCAACAAAAGAAAATTGGATAGTCTTCCAGGAGAAACCAAAACATTAGACGCAGAATATCAGGTACTAAAAAGAGATGGCAGTGGTCATGTGACAATCAAGCATAGCAGTTTGCCATGTAGTGAAGATATTCACAAAATAGTGATTCCATCACAGTACGAATCACAGCTGCAGTTCAAGAAGGGGGCAAAAGTTATGTTCACCAAGAACAGCAAATTTTATGGTTATCTGAATGGTGACTTTGGTACTGTGATTGACTTCAATGGCACTTATTTCACAATACAATCAGAGAGAACCGGGCGGGTTTTATGCCCCAATCCCAACGACAAGTACAAGTCGAAACAGATGAATGAGTATCGGTATGAAATGGAGTATGACAACAATAAGCATAGTCTTCACAGGAAAAAAAAGCATATCCAAAGGACTACTCAATTCCCTTTAAAATTGGCGTATGCTTTCACCATTCACAAGTCACAAGGACAAACCTACGAAAAGGTGATACTGGACTTAAACAGCCACATCTTTGCACCAGGTCAACTTTATGTGGCATTAAGCCGTGTTAAGTCATTGAATGGTCTGTTTCTTACAAAAGCCATAACTTACAGCGACATCATAACCGACACGACCATCTTTGATTTTCTTAACAAGATAAGAATGTATAACAGCGATAAAGACCCGATAATAGTGGATATACCCAATTTATCGGCGATTCAGAATCAGGAATGTGAAAGATTTGCGGAATACATTAACAAAAACGAAGCCAACACTTCCACAAAAGAATATCTGTTGTATATTCTTGGTGTCATCAAAGTGCTGATAAGCTGCATGCAATACCAGCAAGCCGTCGCCGAGCTGAACAAGATGATTGAGCAGTTCGTCGCTACTTATCAGATGGATAACAAACACCCTATAAATATAGATACAAATATTGTTTCTGGGATTGACTGCAAAAAAGCATTGGAAACAACTTTTGAACTATACAAAGAAGCATTGAAGCATCCCCAAAAACAGTATTTGGCTGACAACAGGGTCGTAACATTTAAGTTGTAGTTAAAATGATGTCCTGGCTGATATATCTTGTCACAGCATTTGCTCTCTGTTCCTGTCACACTCAGGCAAACAAAAAGATTGAGATTCCTGCGCCAATCAAGGACGCCGGAGAGGTGATCTTTATGAGGACAAGCTACACAGTCTCTTATAATCCTAGCTTGAAACTCCCCAACTGGGTGGCCTGGCACCTGACTGCAGAGCATGCTGATGGAGAAATAAAACGCTTTGGAGGGTACGTGGAGGATGAAGAGGTGCCAGAGCCGAGGGCAACGAATGAGGACTATAAGAACACAGAGTGGACGCATGGACACATGTGCCCGGCAGGAGATAACAAATGGGATAGCATCGCCATGAGGGAATCGAATCTGCTGACCAACATCTGCCCGCAACACAGGAGCCTGAACAGTGGGCTGTGGAACAAGATAGAACAGGACTGCCGGAAGTGGGCGAAGAGATATGGAGACGTGTACATCGTCTGTGGACCTGTGCTGCTGAACAGGGAGCATGAGACGATAGGAGAGAACAAAGTGGTGGTGCCAGAAGCGTTCTTCAAGGTGATACTGTGCTTGCAGGGTGAGCCTAAGGCCATCGGCTTTGTCATCAGGAACAATGAAGGGACGAAGAAAAAAGACCAGTTCATCAACACAGTAGATGATGTCGAAAGGATAACGGGAATGGATTTCTTTCCTGCCCTGCCTGACGACATAGAGGAGAAAGTGGAATCGTTTGCAGATATATCACAATGGAACTAAAATTAAAGAAAGGAGAACTATGCCTAAACAACTTTATCTTGTACTGGCAGCCATTCTGCTGCTTTGCCTGATTCCTGGGATGCCCTACGGCTACTTCACGCTGGTGAGACTGTTGGCGACGGTGGCGTTCAGCGTGATGGCCTACCGATATTTCATGAGGAGGAGAAGCGGGATGATGTGGACGCTCATCACACTGGCCCTGCTCTTCCAGCCGTTTGCTAAGGTGGGGCTGGGACGGACGGTATGGAACGTCATCGACGTGGTGGTGGCCATCGGGTTGGTTGTGCTGTTCTTCGTGGAGAGGAAGGAGGCAGAAGGGAAGGACAAGGAGCCGAGG
>JAEEOD010000341.1 GCA_016284115.1 Bacteroidaceae bacterium | reverse complement strand
GAAGGCACTCTACAAGCTTGACCAAAGGCTAGAGGAAACCTCATAAACATTTTTGTTATATGGAAGATGCAGACTATCTTCGAGACGATGTCTCAAAGTTACACTTTTTTATTGATATAGTATGCAAAAATCGAAAATGTTACATCCCAAACGAAAGTCTTTTCCTTTCACTTGATTATTTCAATATCGATTTGAACAATTAGTAATAATCATAATAGATTATTCTTTGTATAGCATTCATTTGCATAAGAGTCATTAAATGACATAAAAACAATGATGGTTTTCTTATACTCAACAGCCTCTTTTTCTATAATTTCTCTACTTTTTCCATAATCGAAAGAATTATGTTGCAAAGTAAACAAAGACTTCCGCCAACTGGTGGCAGAGGTCAAAGAAAAATGTTATATTTCCCCTAATTAGGGATTGTCGTTTAATTCTTCCAATCACAATCGCTTTTGGGTCAGTATAGCTTCTTGTTGCACCTTGCGACCAGTTTCTATTGCTTTTGCCGGTTTCGCAGAGTTCTAAAGTTGTGATTTTGCAGATTATTTTGATAGAAGATTTGGAGTTCTCTTCAGAGGACTCCATTTTGATTCCGTTTGAGTTGTTTCAGTCTGGATGTCAAATATGAAAATTTTCAAAAGAATCGGAATCTTTTATAATGTTTATGACAAAAATCTACTATATATGTTTTTTTTTTGTATCTTTGGATCCAAATTTAAGTTTTTATATTGTGTTATGAAAAATCTATGTTTTTTATTTCTGATGCTTATTGTGGCATCAGGGGTATTTGCCCAGACTCCACAAGGGCAGAAGGTGACAAAAACCATGAAGGGCAGTGAACTGAGCCAATACATCCGAGAGAATGAACTGGAAGGCAAGACAGTGACCATCACTTACACAATAGTCCCCAATGGAAAACATAACGGTCACGAATATGTCAACCTGGGTCTGAGTGTTAAGTGGGCCACTTGCAACGTTGGAGCAACTACGGCTGAGGGATACGGTGATTACTATGCCTGGGGCGAGACGGATACCAAGAGGACTTATGACTTTGACACCTATAAATGGTGCAAAGGAGATTGGAATGCAATAACCAAGTATTGTACGGATAGCGAATACGGCACAGTTGACAACAAGAAAACGTTGTCCACCACCGACGATGTAGCACATGTGAAGTGGGGCGGCAATTGGCGTATGCCTACTCGAGCCGAGCTGGATGAGCTGCGCACTAAATGCGAGTGGACTTGGACAACCAAGAACGGCGTTAGAGGGTACAGGGTGACTGGCCCGAACGGCAACACGATCTTCCTCCCTGCCGCAGGTTATCGTCTCCGCAGTGTCGAGCTTTACGGCGCAGGCGAGACAGGCTGCTACTGGTCTAGTTCTCTGTACGAGAGTAACCAGAACGTCGCAATCAGCCTCACCGTCTATTCGCACGGAGTACGTTGTGACGGCTCAACCAATATCCGCTACAACGGAGAATCAGTACGGCCCGTCTGCCCTTAGCCAAATAAAAAAAGCAATCGGGGATGCCGAAAACCATAAGAGTAGGCAATAACAAATAATAATTATTTAGCATCATGAAAAAAATGATTAAAGCAATGGGCTTGATGGCCCTAATGATGATTGTGGTGTTCGCCTTTAGTTCTTTTACAAAGGTTAATGAAACAACTTCAGAAAAGTCATGCACTGTGACTATCAAGTATTCTAATGGAGATCCTGCTGAGTCTGTAACTGTAACCGCCTCATATAGTGGTATTGGTGGAGGCCAGCACGATTTCAAGACAAACGATGACGGCGTGGTGAGGCTAACTTGGGAATACCATGACATCAAGTACCTCTACATCAAGGGAGACAAGTACGAGGTGGACTACCGCGACGGCAAGAGTTACACACTGACCTTGATGAAGAAGAACAAGTATGACTAATATGAATGAATTAAGGTATCTATCGGATGTTGCTGCCAATGTATTTTGACAGCAACATTCGATATGGTTGAGACACTTATTATTTGGCAATGATATAGAAGTTGACCTATACGTATAGAAATACCCTATAAACGCTGGACTTTTCGTAAATTTGCAATATAATTTAAAAGAAAAGTTCAGCGTTATGATTATTTTTTAAGAAGTTCAACAACATCATTTCACTCACATCATACTTTACTTCTGATGAGGTATGCAAGCAAGCCATCATTGAATCTCGTTGGGGTGTTGGTAACGAGCAAGACGTTGTTTGTCCTTACTGTGGTGGCCATCACTGTGTCACTCGTAAAGACGGTAAGTTCCGTTTCAAGGCTTGCGGCAAGAACTTTTCTTGCCTCGTTGGTACTATCTTCGAGAATACCAAGTTACCACTCATAAAGTGGTTCGTTGCAATGTACCTTATCAGCAGTCATAAGAAGGGTATCAGCAGCCATCAACTGAGTCGTGACCTCAACGTTACTCAGTCAACAGCTTGGTATATGCTTCAGAAAGTACGTCTTCTCTATCCTCAGACTGATGCTGAGTCCTTTGAGGGTACTGTAGAGTGTGACGAGGTGTATATTGGTGGTAAGGAGAAATGGAAGCACAAGTCAATGCGCACACCTAAGACCCAAGGACGTTCCACCAAGACCAAGACTCCAGTTTTTGGTATGATGGAGCGCAGTACCTTCATTAACCATAGGGGTGAGGTTGAGCCTATCACCTACGTTCACGCTATTGTTGTGGAGAACACCAATAGAGCCACATTACAGCCCATCATTCAGCAGTTCGTTGCTGAAGGTTCAAGAGTCATTACTGATGAACTTGCAGCCTATAATGGACTTAACACGTTGGGTTATACCCATGCTGTTGTTGCTCACGGTGCTGAAGAGTATGCCAATGGTGACGTATTCACCAACAGCATTGAGGGCTTTTGGAGTCATTTCAGAAGAATGATTGTGGGCTGTTATCACGATGTAAGTGACGAGCATTTGCAGCAGTACATTGACGAGGCTGTGTACCGTTGGAACACAAGAAAAGAGGATGTGCCTATTTTGACACACCCTCATGCTTTTATTATATCCCTCATGCTTGCGCCAAGGGTATATTATCTTTCTCATATCTTGTCTACTTTTTCAATAAGTTCCTCGATACTGTCAATGATAAAGTCTGCTCCTGCCTCTTGAAGCTCCTTTTTTGTTCCGTTTCCCCAAGTCACACCACAAGTCTTAGCCCCGGCATTAGCTCCCATCAGAATATCAACAGCCATATCCCCAACAACAAGAGACTCACTGGCAGCATAGTGCATCGCCGCGAGGGTATTCAGCACAGGCTCCGGCTTGGGCTTCGCCTCCTTCACGTCATCTGCTCCTATTAAATAAGAAATGTAGTCAGCGATGCCCATGTCGCGAGTCAACTCCGAAAGGGAATTACGTGAACGTGACGATGCAATGGTGAGCGTGAATCCTTGTTCCTTCAGGGCAGACAGGGCCTTAACAACGCCAGGGAAGGCTTGCGGCTTGATGGTTCGCTGATTCTCATTGAAAAACCTCCTATAAGTATCAGCACATAATTGGATCTGCTCTGCCTGAAGGTCTGGGAACATAGCCTTGAAACAGCCAACTAAGGGCAGTCCGATAGTGGCAGCACATTCGTCATCACTAAGCCCAGGCAGTTGCAGTTCCTTTATGGTCATTTGCATAGTGGTAACGATAGTCCGCCTGGTATCACCAAGCGTACCGTCAAAGTCGAATATAATCAGTCTCTTTCTCATTCTTTATAATCCTCAACACTTTTAAAACCGAAAATCAGATAAAGAACAAATATTAAACCGCCACTTATCCAACTGGCTGCAATATCAATCCAGTCCATCCTCTTGGCGAGAAGCCCATCAACTATCTCCCAAATCATAAATAAACCGATAGCACATAAGACGGTCTTAGGAATGCTCCATCTTCCATTTCTGAAACGACTATATGCTTGTGTGAGGCAGACAACAATGGGAACTCCGAAGAAACTTGTGTAACTATCTGCCAGATGGAAGTCGTTAAGATGATGCGAATAGGCGTAAGGACGATATACGAAACTCAGTACAAAACATAGGGCTGTCAGCGAAAAGCCAACAACTTTATATATCATCTTTGCTTTTTTCTGTGTCATCATCAGTTCATTTTTGTCATGTAATAGCTGCTCTTCAAATTGTTCTATCATCTTGATCTATAATACTTCTAAGCGGCTACAAAATTACTCATTTTTCATTAGGAAAAAGTGGTGAGTACCAACTTTTAAACGGTGAGCACCAGTTTTCTTGCAAAAATAACACATCTTCACATCAAATTTGAATGTTTTTCCCTATTTTTGTGTAATTTTGTCGGCAAATTCAACGAATAATAGTATGGCTAAGTATGACTGACTTTGACACTATCTGGCGCACTCAGGACGAGATAGTAAAGTTCGCAAGTGTGTAATCGCTAAAAAAGTCTAAGACTTCACGTAAAAAGTGATTGTTAAGAAAAAAAACTGTATCTTTGCATCATATTAATGTTTAAATAATAGCATTATGACTTTATTCGATCAGATTAGCGAGGACATCAAGTCCGCAATGAAGGCTCGCGACAAGGTGCGTTTGGAGACGCTTCGCAACATTAAGAAGGTATTTCTGGAAGCAAAAACCGCTCCTGGAGCCAACGACACATTGGCTGATGCTGATGCATTGAAGATTATCTCAAAACTGGCCAAGCAGGGCAGGGAGACTGCAACGACCTACACACAAGCAGGGCGTCAAGACCTGGCTGATGCTGAGTTGGCACAGGTGGAGGTACTTGAGAGTTATCTGCCGAAACAACTTTCCCAAGAGGAGATTGAGGCAGAGGTGAAGAAGATTATTGCCGAAGTGGGAGCCACAAGCATGAAGGAGATGGGAATGGTTATGGGCACAGCCAGCAAGCAGTTGGCAGGAAAGGCTGATGGGCGAGTCATTTCTGAGATTGTAAAGAAACTCTTGGCATAAACTTCAATTCTATGTAGAATTAGTGGCACAATAATGGCACATGGCGCCGTAACTTACTGTAAATCAGCATGTGCTTTAAACTTCAACGAGGATGAGTATTAGACGCTCGTTTTAAGCGTAACTAATTAAAGTTCAGCGAGGTGTGCGAGATATTTTTCTGCACACCTCGTTTTCTCTGTCCTTTTAGAATCTACCTTCGTAATGGATTCCGGGACATAAATTTTTATCGGAAGTACGATGTGGCAGAAATGACCATAATAATGACGGGAGAAGGTGTGTTCACGATGAAGGATTGGGATGACATTACCAATGAGTTGAGAAAGTTCTGGACAAGGGATTTAATATGATAGAGATACGAGAAGCAAAAAAGGGCCAGGCAGCAGAGATAGCAGGCCTGATTATGATGGCAATGACGGATGATTGCTGTCTCTATTTCTGTGGTGATGGCTATGGATTAGATGAATTCCGTAAGATGATGACATCGTTAGTTGAACGAGAGGACTCGCAATACAGTTACAAGAACACATTGGTTGCTCTCGATGGGGAAAATGTGGTTGGTATCTCTGTCAGCTATGATGGCGGATGTCTACACGAACTGCGCCGGGCTTTCATCGAGGCTGCAAAGGAACAAATCGGCAAAGATCATTCTGGGATAGATGACGAGACACAAGCAGGAGAACTCTACCTGGACTCATTGGCTGTTCTCCCAGGATATCGCCGTCAAGGAGTAGCCAGTCATTTATTAAGAGCTACTAAAGAACGTGCAAACAATTTGGGATTGCCTTGTGTCGGACTATTGGTTGATAAGGACAACCATACAGGTGAAGCTTTCTATGCTTCTGTTGGTTTCCGATATTTGAACGATAACCAATGGGGAGGCCATCCAATGAAACAATTGATATTACAGATAATGGTACAGCAGATAGAAATAACACTAAAGTCCAAGCCAAGAGGCTTTCACTTGGTGACGAGTGAGATACTTAGTCAGTTGCTTATTACGCATTATCTTCTCTATTGTCTTTTCTCCGTTTAAGCCAATTCTTCACCCGATTGTAGCCCTCAACTCCAAGAATGGTTAGGCCACCATACTGACAAGTCTTAGCCAATCCAAAGAGTATAGTCCATAACACACCTTTTGCAGCGGTACTTATTGGGAGTAGCATTTGGGCAAAGGAGAGAATGTAGAAAGGGATGCAGCAAAGTAAGACTATCACACCAGTACGGAATGACAGCGACTGTAGCCATGTCTTGATCCTGTTGAACAAATGCTTTATCATCTTTCGGTCGGTCTGCTTCTCTCTTTCTATCCTGACTATTGCTTGATAAAATGTGGATAATTTGGCTCTTGCTCTAGCAAGCGTCCCATAGGGCCGAGCGCTCCTAACATGGGGTTGTATTCAAAGCGTTTCTCATATCTTTTCATTTTATCGGGTCTGAACAATACTCTCGTCTGCCACAATCCTTGCAGAACTTACCAATCCACACGTTATCGAACTGCTCAATGGCTGCTTCAACCATTTCTGGGTCATCGGTCAGGATACCAGCCTCGAAATTTCTTTTTCGTGGCGATTTCATTCCCATCCCTGCGCCGGTCAAGTTAGCGGAACCGACGTAGGCAATACTGCTGTCAATGACAATGAGCTTGAAATGAACTCTCGGACATAGCACACGTTCCATGCCGTCATAGAGGATAGGATGCTTCTCGTGATCCTCTCTCCATGCAGTTCCCGGTTCTTTGGCATGTATCAACCTGACCTCCACGCCCTTTTTGAGCAAAGAGGCAATCATGGCAAGGAATGGCTTGTCATCTACGTACAGGTCTTTGATGTCTGCCGTTCCAATCCACACCGTCTGTTTGGCTTTAGCTACCAATGACAGCACTTCCTTGTAGTGGTTTTCGTCTGCTACGTACTTGATGAAACTCATTTAATTGTTCTTTTTAATGCCTCTCTGCCTGAGTCTGTCATCAATCCTCTGGCTTCAAGCTGTCTGCACCGTTCTTTGTTGAGTTCAGTCCAGTGGCTGCCTCTCCTTCTTGGTGATAATCTCTGTGCCAATCGTCCGTCGGGCAACTTCTTCAAAGTAGAATCTATCCATCCGAAACAAAGAGCCTCTTCTACTATGTCAATATATGGAAGGGTATCAGCCTTGGGAGTCTTTGACCTGTTGCAAACCACCCAACAGAACTTCTCTGAAAGATGGTTTTGCTCAAACCATTCCCTCAGCTGTTTTCGTTCTGTGAATGTCAACAGGTTCGTTACTTCCATGTGGTATGCTGTTGTTTCAATAAATAACCAATTAATGCGAGTTGAACAATGATGATGGCCGGTACACCGTACTTGAACTGGTACCCTCCCACGATATTATTAATATCGCGGTTCCCTCCCTTATGCAAGGTCTTGTGATGCCAAACCTTCATTCCTAACCAAGCTCCGACACTTCCACCTAAAACAGTCAAGCCTAATAATGCTGTCTCTCTTATTCGCCGCTTGGACTTCTTCGCTTTCTTGCGTCCCATTGGTAGCAAGCGACTAGAGGTCGAGCGCCACTTGTCGATACTGTACACAAAGAAAGTCGCCACGTTCTTGCCTCCCGTTGGTAGCAAGCGAGCAAAGCTCGAGCGGATGACAGCGAGGTAGACAAGGACTACATGGTGAAGTTTCAGTGGTATCATCTGTTCGCTAAATTGGAATTTAGAATACTTAATCAACTTCAGACCTCCAATAACTTTCATCTTTAACGACTGGCCATTTCAGAGACAGAGATAGATAATCAACCCCATCATTCTTCTTTGTGACGAAACTATGAACGTTAAAGCCATCCCATTGTATTGTTATAAAGCCCTCATTTAGGTCCCAGAAATGGTCTATTTCGTGAGGTTGTTGAGTTACTCCAAAATCGTTCCAGTCAAAGCCAGGATCACCTGGCAGCTCAGATTTCAGTTGTTCAAAAACGGCCAATGCTTCCTTTTCGTCAATTCTTCGTTTTGACGTTACGACAATCATACACACCCTGTCACTCCCAGATATTTTTAAGTTGCTGGCACCCAAGCCTTCGATGTATCCGCTAAAAACCGTTGAACTGGAATACTCCTGTTCCAGAACAAATTTTTGTTCTGATAACACCTGACAGGCCGTCTCAATAGCCATACCAAGAAATATCCCACGAATCTTAACTTTATCTTCCTGTATTTCAAAAATATGCGGCTCCATTGGGTTAAATTCCGATTTCTGTTATTACATTTTGGTCATGTGATAGCTCTTCAATTATTCTATCATCGTTATAGCATATTTTCCAGCATTTCAACGGCCTTGGTGATATCCTCTTGAAACCGTTTATGGTCTTTCAGAAAGTCAGCCCTGCCACCAGAAATAGCGTCAAGTAGTTCCTTGCTCATT
>JAEEOD010000340.1 GCA_016284115.1 Bacteroidaceae bacterium | reverse complement strand
TCATCCCTTCCTGCGATGGTTGTTGTCCACCGCTACATCCTGTCATTAAAGTCACACAAGCTGTCATTGCCATCAGCTTGCCAATTGATAAGTGCTTCATATATTTTTGTTAATTAATTATTTCTCTCACCTCTATGCTATATGGCTAAAGACTATAGTTTACTCCCTCACAAGAATGCGGTTACCATCTAAGGAATCGATGATGGCCAGCGACTCGATGCAATAAACACCGTTTTCGGTAAGCAGTTCACGACCATGCTGGAATGCCTTTTCTATAATAAAGCCCATGCCCTCGATGGTGGCCCCTGCTTGCTGGCATAAGTCGATAATACCCAATCCGGTATTGCCATAAGCCAGAAAATCGTCGATGAAAAGAATATGGTCTTTTGGCGTGAGGTATTCCTTGCTGATCACCATAGTATAGTCGCGCTGCTTGGTAAACGAGCGGACTTCAGCCACATACATTTCCTTCATGGTAGATGGCTTTTTCTTCTTAGCATACACTACTGGCAGTTCCAAGAGGTAGCCCAACAGAACAGACGGGGCAATGCCAGATGCCTCTACCGTGAGTATCTTGTTGATGGGCAGGTCGGCAAAGCGACGAATGAACTCAACGGCTACTTGCTTCATCAGATTAGGGTCCATCTGGTGGTTGATGAAGCTATCTACTTTCAGGATGCCGCCTTCCAAACAACGGCCGTCTTGCAGGATTCTTTCGCGAAGTATTTTCATGGCTAAATGGGTTATTTGTTTAACCAGACTTCTGGGTTGAGCTTATCTTTCTCCTTGCGGAGCTGGAAGTGGAGAACGGTGCGGTTGTTGTCGGAAGCATCGCTATATACGGTACCCAGGATTTGACGGGTGGTGACATCGTCGCCTTGCTTGACATCGCTCTTGGAGAGGTTGCAATAGACGGAGATATAGGAACCATGGCGCACCAACACGTTGAACAGGCCATTGAGCTGGAATACAGCCGCTACCTTGCCGTTGAAGATGGCACGGGCCTGGGCGCCTGGCTTGCCTTGTATGTCGATGCCTTTGTTGTCGAGGGTGACATGGCGAAGGCCTGCCACATTATATTGACCATAATGGCTCACAATAATATACGAGGTGGTGATGGGCATGGGCAACTTGCCTCGGTTGGAGGCAAAATTGGTGGATAGCTCACGATCGGCCTTACTCATGGTATAGGTCTCGGTCTTGGCAGTGGTAGCTGGCTTGGCAGCTGGAGCAGCTGGGGCAGCTGGCTTGGCAGTAGTAGCATTGGCTGCTTTGGCTTTGGCTGCTTCCTCGGCTTTCTTCTTGGCTTCAGCTTCCTTGCGGGCCTCTTCTTCTGCTCGCTTGCGGGCATTCTCTATTTCGATAGCTATCAGCTTGTCGATTTGATTATTCAGCTGGTTGGCTTCACGACGCTTCTTGTTGATTTCGTCTTGCAAGCCCTTTTGCTTCGAGCGCAGGTCTTTAATTACCTGCTGGGCCTGTGCCTCTTGTGTTTCCAGTTTTCTTTTCTCTTGTGCTCGCTCTGCCAAAAGACGTATTTTCTCCATTCTCACACTATCCAGCTCTACTTGCTTCTGGGTCATTTGCTCCTGCTTGCGGATAATCTCATTGCCCTGCAAACGCTGATAGGTGGCATACTCGCGTACATAGCGCAAGCGGTTATAGGTTTGAGAAAGGGATTCGGCACTGAAGATGAACATCAGCTTTTCCTGAATGCTATGGTTCCTGTAGAGGTATTTCAAAGAAGCCTCGTAGCGACGTTTCTTTTCTTCCAGACTAATCTTCAAGGTGTCTAGCTGGCGGTCTATAAAAACCAATTCACTATCCACCGCAACCAGGTCGTTATTGATATTATCAATGTAACGACGGCGCTCCTCAATCTGACCTGTCAGGGCATTCAGGCCATTGAGCTGGCTACCCACATTCCTGTTGGTGGTCTTCAGCAATTCCTCCGTCTCTGCTATCTGCTTCTGCAGGTTGGACCGCTTGAGTTCCAGTTCCTTGATGCGCTTGTTGGATTGCGCCAACAGCAGCACAGGCACACAGATAAGCAGCAATATGAGGAGGGCGCGTTTCATAGATTCATGAGCAGTTGTAACAGTTCTTCGATGGTGACCTGACGATAGCGTGAACTAACGGTGGTAGGCTCAATATTGAATGGCTCGTCGGAAAAGTCGTACAACTCAATCCTGGCCTTTGCCAATTGCTTGATGCCTATCTCCTCGCCCGTCAGTGTGGTCTTGCCTCCTGGCTTAGAGGCTTCCTTTATCAGTTTCTCCAAACGCAGATAGCTATCTGCAGGCAGGTAATCACGCAAATCATATTGGTAGGCCTTGACAAACCTGCGGTTCATACGATCTACCATCAGCAGGTAGGTAGGAGCTGCCTCGATGCGAGCTACCTCGCTTCGGAACAAAGGCATGAGCAATGACATCTGCACCAACTCGCCTTCTTTCATCTTCATGGTACCATTGACAGTAAGGACGGCATCGCCATGAGGAACAGTCAGTTCCAACTTTGATGAGATGTATTGCTGAGGAATGACGGTTTCCTGAACAACCGACTTGCCGCTCTTGCAACTTGCCAGTAGCAAGACAAAGCATGCCAGCATCACAAGATGCCAAAGTTCTCGTTTGTTTTGCGCAGTCACTCTTATATGGTTTGAAAAGTCGTACTTCATCGTATGTATTTCTTTTGCCGTATCTTCTGGTTGATAGTGGTAGAGGTGCTACCATTGTCCTTGGCTTTCTGCCAGAACTCCAGTGCCTTGTCTGTATCACCCGTATGGTAATAGATGTCGCCACAATGCTCAAAGACCTCGGCACTCAGGTCTTCATCATTCTGCAGAGCCTGGTCGATATAGATTTTGGCTTGTTCGTAGTTGGCTTTCTCAAACAGTATCCAGGCATAAGTATCGAGGTAGGTGGCGTTGTTGGGCTCTGCCTTCACTGTCTTATAGCTCATCTCCTCTGCCTTGTCCAAATCTCGACGCTCCAAAGAAAGGTAATAGGCATAGTTGTTGAGCGCCATGATATTGTTGGAGTTATACTCTAATGATTTCTCATATGCCTCATACGTTTCTGGCATCAGCTTCTTGGTGTGGTAGGCATCGCCCATGATGGCGTAGAAGTCACTCACCACAGTGGCTTCACTTTCCTCTGTAACATGCTGTAAAGCCCTTTGGCACACGCTGATAACGCTATCAGTACGTTGGATCTGGTTATAGCCGATGGCTAAGTAATAATAAAACTCCAGCATATCTGGATTGGCTTCGGTTCCTGTCTTACAGATATCTATCACCCAATCATAGTCGCGCTTATTCACTGCTTCTCCCAACAGGGTCATGCGAGCAGTTGTATTGGAAGGTTCAATCTGAAGTACCTGATTCAGCACGGGGATGGCCTTCTCTTTCATGTTTTTGGAATAGAGGTACTGCGCATACAACATAGGTAGTTGAGCCTCATCAGGTTCTTGTTCCATGATACGGTCGAAGAGATTGATGACAACAGTACTATCCTTATGGCTATTTTCATTACGGATAATCAATCTGCGCATCACATCTGCCTTGGTGTCAGCATCTACCTTACGGTTCAACAAGACAGAGTTCAGCTGTTGGTCGTATTTCTCGGTCTGTCCCGTCTGTTCATAGTAAGCTGCCAGCGAATACATGGCCATCGCATTGTCAGGCTCAACTTTCAAGATTTTCTGGTAAATATCATAAGCCTGTTGATATTTCTCTTTCTGCAGGTAGGCATCGCCCAAAATCACCTGATAGCGATAATCGGTGGGGTACTCATCTGCCAAACTTTGCAATTCAGCTATTGCCTTTTCTTCATCGCCTTGCTGGTCATAGATGGCGAACTTCTGCATAGATATCTGCTCATTCTTGCCAAAACGCACTTCTAATTTGTCAAGGAGTTGAACTGACTTCTCAAAATTAGCTTGTCTGTTATATACTTGTAACAGGCTATAAGTAACGTCAATCTTGTTGGGGAAGCGCTTGTCCATCTCCTCTAAGAGTTGAGCTGCCTCATTTAGCTTATTTTGTTGTACATAAAGATTGGCAAGTCCTTGTGCGTACCAATAGTTGTCTGGAGCATATTTCACTGCCTCCGCCATAGCAGCTGTACCCCTTTCTGTCTGTTTCAGCACAATGTAATATTGTGCCAACTCGTAGAGGGCAGAAGGTGAATGCGGACGAATGGCAAGACTATGCATCAGCATCTCGTAGGAAGCGTCATACTTCTTCTGTATGCGAAGACGGGTAGCCTCGTGGAAATAGTAGTCGTATTTCCTATTCAACTCGTCTGCATCTTGAGCTTGCGCCAGCATAGGCATCAGAAAACCCAAACAAAAAACCAATATTGAAATCTTAATTCTCAATTATTAAATTTTACTATGTAACAATTTTGTCTCAACTCGGCATAGCTCAAGCAAACCTGGCTCTACCCCCGCTGCTACCAAAAAACTCAATTATCAATTATTAGCTCTTACCTGTGTGCCCAAAACCACCAGCACCACGATCGGTCTCGTCGAGCGTTTCCACTTCTACCCACTCAGCTTGTTCATGACGGGCAATGACCATCTGTGCCACACGCTCACCATCGTTCACCACAAATTCTTCCTGAGAAAGGTTGATGAGGATAATACATATCTCGCCTCGGTAGTCAGCATCAATCGTACCAGGCGAGTTCAATACTGTGATACCCTTTTTGATAGCCAATCCACTACGGGGGCGCACCTGTGCCTCATAGCCCACAGGTAAAGAAATAAAAAGGCCTGTAGGTATCAAAGCTCTCTGCAATGGAGCCAAGACAACATGTTCGTCAAGATTTGCTCTCAAATCAACGCCAGCCGATTGAACTGTAGCGTATTGGGGCAACTGATGATGTGATTTATTGATAATTTGTACCTTCATATCGCATAAGTTTTACTAATTAGTTGCGAAAATAATGCTTTTCTCCCATATATTTTATACTTTTGTAGTTAATTTAAACTAAGAGGATGAAAAAATGGAATGGAGTAAACTGATTTCCGCCAAAAGATTCGGATTAGAGGAGTTTCATGAGGAAAGACATGAGAACCGTACGGAATTCCAACGTGATTTCGACAGGCTGATCTTCTCGCCACCTTTTAGGAGGTTGCAGAACAAGACACAGGTATTCCCTTTGCCTGGGAGTGTGTTTGTGCACAACCGACTGACGCACAGCATAGAAGTATCTTGTGTGGGGCGTTCTTTAGGTAATGATGTGGCAAAAGGGATTCTTGAAAGAGAACCTGCTCTGCAAAGCACCAACCTGCCTGAAATAGGTGCCATTGTATCGGCAGGATGCTTAGCACACGACTTAGGTAACCCTCCTTTCGGCCATTTTGGCGAGAAAGCTTTCTCTACTTTCTTCTCTGAAGGCAAAGGCTTGGCATTGAAAGACCAACTACGGGAAGACCAGTGGAACGACCTTACCCACTTCGAAGGCAATGCCAACACCTTCAGGTTGCTGACCCATCAGTTTGAAGGGCGCAGGAAGGGTGGCTTCGTGCTAACTTATTCTACCTTGGCCAGCATCGTAAAATATCCGTATTCATCGAATTTTGCCAACAAAAAAGGCAAATTTGGCTTCTTTACATCGGAGCGGAGCAGCTATGAACTGATAGCCGAGGCGTTGGACATAAAAAAGTTGGGGGACCAGATTTATGCCCGACATCCATTAGTTTATCTGGTGGAAGCTGCTGATGATATCTGCTACGAAATCATGGATATTGAAGACTCATTCAAATTGAAGATTCTTTCGTTGGAGGAGACAAAGGATTTGCTGTTAGGCTATTTCCCAGAAGACCGCAGGATACAAATGGAAAAAACCTTGAGCATGGTAAGCGACCAGAACGAACAGATTGCCTATCTGCGCTCTAACGTAATTGGTTTATTGACACACGAGTGTACTCAGGCCTTTTTAGCCAATGAAGAGAAGATTTTAAACGGCAACTTTGAAGGTTCACTTATCAGTCACATTTCAGAACAACCTGCCAACGCCTACAGGCATTGTTGCAAAGTGGCTTACGAACGCATTTATAAGTCAAGAGATGTGGTGGATATAGAAGTTGCTGGTTTTCGTATTATTGGCACATTGATAGATTTAATGACAGAAGCTGTACTCTCACCAGAAAAAGCATATTCGCAACTGCTTATCAATAGGGTATCGAGCCAGTATAACATGAGGTCGAATGAACTCTTCGACAGAATTCAATCAGTATTGGACTATGTGTCAGGCATGACAGATGTCTTTGCACTAGACTTATATAGAAAACTTAATGGCAATAGTTTACCTGCAGTATAGAGTTGTTAAACAGTAAACTAAAAAGGCTGCAGAAATGCAGCCTTTTTTATTTATCCGGGTAGATGACTTTGTTCTGACCAGAGGTAAACCTCACGGCATCAGGCTCATTTTTTAAGAATGACTCCACATGCCTCATACGTTTCTCCTCCAAGATTTCATCTACAGCAATCAGGATACCCGTCTCTTCTACATCTCCAAAACCATAATTGATGGCTGTGCCAAACATACGCATGGTAGGACTGAGATTCATATAAGCATTCACTAAAGGAGGTATATTGTATCCCATCTTGCGTATTTCACTATGCAACACTTTATAATCTTCATTAAATGTGTTGTAAGGGAACAGCTTTGCCAACTCAGCCTCATCGCTCTCAATCACCAAAGGTTTCATAGGGGTAATCAGATGATCCTTATCGCCAAAATGCTTGCGCAGGAAATATAGAATCATGTCCCTACCCTTGCGGATGTATGAAGGATACATGGTCACCTTGCCAAAAAAATATCTCACATTAGGTTTGATAACCATCAAGGCACCTAAGCCATCCCACAAATTATCCAAGGCAAACAAACCCTTGCTGCCGGCTCTCGTACCTTGATATTCTAAGGTGACAAAAGAACGGGCCAACTCAATGGTAGTAGGCATATATTCTTTCAGGAACTTATCGGAGAAATGGAACATATGAGCAGTAGCTAACTTAGGCTGCCCATTTTCCTCGAACTGCACATCAGTGCCCAATATATATCGGTATCCACCTAAAATTTCTTCTGCCTCAGGATCCCACACAATCAACTGCTTGTAGGGATTCTCCATGATATCAAATTCGTCGATATCCATCGACTTGCCAGTACCACCTCCAGCAGCGCGGAAAGCTATTTCACGCAATCTGCCAATCTCTTTCATGGTATTAGGGGCATTATGAGCGGTCACGATGTAAATCTGGTTATGACTCTTATTAGTCATTCGCAAACGCTTGTCTTCCGTCAGTTCCGCTTTCAGCAAATCTCTGCTGATGGGTTTAATAATCTCTTCCACTATCATAATCCGTCACCTTTATTGAAGCAGTCTTTTTAGGCTTGCTAGGAAATATTCAGTTTATATACTATTTCTTTCACAAATTGTGCCCACTCGTTGGGGGTCTTTGTCTGGTCGAACGTCTGCCATGGGATGGGTTTACCGATAGTAACAGTAAACGTCTTGTTCTTGTTCTTAAACATCTCGTCGGCCAAATAAAGCATGGCAATATTAAATTTAACACCCAGCCACTTACATACATTGGCCAAGTTATAAAAAAAGTCGGAATTTCTGCCATCAAAATAAATGGGTACTACGTCGCGCTGATACTCAACACTTTTGGTTACAAAAGTCTTTTTCCAAGGCAAGTCTTTGATTACTCCATTTTGTTTCCTCGAACAGATACCCGCAGGGAACATGATTAACTGGTCTTCTTTCGAAGCAAATCCAGCTTCCACCATACGCGGAAAATCCTTTGCCTGCTTACCGGTCTTGTTGATAGGAATAAAAAAAGGAGCCAAGCCATGAAGATTCATCAACAGGTCGTTTACCAAAAACTTAATCTTTCCCTGATAATGCTCGCCAATCACTGCTCCTAACGCCAAACCGTCTTGTCCGCCCAATGGATGATTGGAAACAAAGGTATATACCCGTCCGTCTTTTGGAAGGTTTTCTTCACCTTTAACCACAATAGTATCGTTCAACTCTTCCAAAGCCCCTTTAGCAAATTCAGTACCCTGCTTATCACCCAATCGAATCAGGATATCATTCAACTCATCTTGATGCACAATTCGCTTCAAATAAGAGACGACAAATCTTGGCACATACTTTGCCTTGTCGGGAGCTTTCTCTCGCAATACCTTGTCTATGTCGATCAAAAAGACAGAATCGTCAGCCATGTAATCATATTATCCGATTTGGGTGCAAATTTAAACTATCTTTTGGATATCTAAAAGGATTTTTAAAGAAATTGCGACAAAAAGCTACTTCAAACGTCATTTTAATTCCTAATAGGAGAAAAACAATACCTGCCAGGAAGGTAATAAACAGCCAAATGTTATAAGGAAAACTATATTATTGCCCCACCAAAAACACATTTTCCAAGAACCCTCATTTTCAATCAAATAACTTTTCAACACCCCTGTTGAAAACTTTCTTTAAAAAAAGTTGTGTAAAAATGTGGGGAATTGTGGGGAATTATGTAATTTTACGCCCAAATACATAAAAAAGGTAAATATGGCACAATTCTTAGGCAATATTGAAGCGAAAACTGATGCAAAAGGAAGGGTTTTCATTCCTTCTGGCTTCAGGAAATTGCTGCAAGCAGAGGGCGAGGAGTGGCTGGTATTGCGAAAAGATGTTCATCAAGACTGCTTAGTGCTGTACCCTGGTAGCGTTTGGAAAGAGACTCAAGACCAATTGCGAAGGAATTTGAACAAATGGAGCAAGCGAGAGCAGAATATTTTCCGCCAGTTTGTGAGCGAAGCTGAAGTAATGACACTGGATGGCAGTGGACGAATATTGTTACCCAAACGTTACCTCCAGATGGCCAACATCAAGAGCGATGTACGCTTTATCGGCATGGATAACACCATAGAAATCTGGGCAAAGGAAATAGCAGACCAGTCATTCATGAGTAATGAAGAATTCAGTAACGCTTTGGAAGAGACTTTGGGAACCTATCCTGGTGAAGCATTTTTAGATGAGACGGAATGATGACAGAGAATGAACAAATCTACCATGTGCCCGTATTGCTGCAGCAAAGTATCGATGGATTAAACATCCAACCTGCAGGCATCTACGTGGACGTAACTTTTGGCGGAGGAGGTCATTCGAAGAAAATCTTAAAGCATTTAAATCAAAAAGGCCGATTGCTTGGCTTCGACCAAGACGCAGATGCTGAAAAGAATATCATAGACGACAAGAGGTTTATTTTTGTACGGAGCAACTTCAGGTATTTGCAGAATTTCCTGCGGTACTACGGAGTAGAACAAATAGACGGCTTGTTGGCAGATTTGGGCGTTTCATCACACCATTTCGACGAGAGCGAACGAGGCTTTTCTTTTCGTGCGGATGGACCATTAGACATGAGAATGAATAAGCGTGCAGGACTGACCGCTACTGATGTAGTGAATGACTATCCTGAAGACAAGCTAGCTGACGTGTTCTATTTGTATGGAGAACTTAAAAACAGCAGGAAACTGGCTAACATTATCTGCAAGGCAAGAGAAAAGCAAAAGATTTGTACCATCAACGCTTTTCTTGAAGTTATAAAACCTCTTTTCGGTAAGGAAAGGGAAAAGAAGGAATTGGCAAAGGTGTTCCAAGCCATGCGAATAGAGGTAAACCAAGAGATGGAGGCACTGAAAGAAATGTTGCAAGCTTCAACACGGTTACTAAAGCCTCAAGGCAGACTGGTGGTGATTACCTACCACTCTTTGGAAGACCGTATGGTGAAGAACCTCATGAAGACAGGAAATGTAGAAGGCAAGGCCAACAAAGATTTTTATGGTAGGGTAAGCACACCGTTTACGTTGGTAAACAACAAGGTGATTGTGCCTACTGATGATGAGATAGAACGAAATTCCAGAAGCAGAAGTGCCAAACTGAGAATAGCAGAAAAACTATAATCATGGTATAACCAAAAAGTATGGAGAAAAAGAAGGAAAAAGAAAAGAGAAGATGGGGAGTTTGGCTGAGCAACATCTTAGGCGGTGACATTTTGGCTAACGAAATGTTCCGTAAACAATGGAAATTGATGGTGCTCATCATGGCGTTGATTCTTTTTTATATTGACAACCGTTATTCTTGCCAGCAGCAACTTATTGAGTTGGACAAACTAAAAGTGGAACTCACTGATATAAAATATGATGCCCTGACCAGAAGTTCTGAGCTGATGGAAAAAAGTAGACAATCTAAGATACAAGAATATATAGAAAGCAAACAGAGTGACTTGGAAATTGCCAATACTCCACCTTATTTAATTAAATAAGAACTAACAAAACAAAAAATAATTATGGCAGTTAATAAAAAAAGTATAATGACGAGGTTTTTCCTGATAGTGGTGTTGTTTGCCACCGTCGGGGTTTGCATCGTAATCAAAGCTGCCATCATTATGTTCAAGGAAAGGGGATATTGGAATGAAGTGGCCGATCGCTTTGTGAAAGAGAACGTGCTCGTAGATCCCAACAGAGGCAACATTCTCTCAGCCGATGGCAAATTATTAGCTAGCTCGTTACCGGAGTATTCATTATACATGGATTTTATGGTGAGCGATCCTGACGAGGGTCGTAAGGCCAAAGAGCAAGCCAAGAAAGACTCGCTGTTCAAAAGTAACCTTGATGAAGTCTGCGAAGGCTTGCACCGCATCTTCCCTGACAGAAGTGCTGCTGCATTCAAACAACACCTGCAAAACGGACGTAACCGTAAAAGTCGCTACTACAGAATTTATCCAAGGCGCGTGAGCTACATACAATATAAAGAGGTACAAAAGCTGCCATTCTTCAACTTGGGAAAGAATCGTAGTGGATTGCAAGGTGTGGCTTCAAACAACCGTAAGAGACCGTTTGGCTCGCTGGCACAACGTACTATAGGCGATGTATATGCCGATACTGCTTTGGGTGCAAAGAATGGAATTGAGTTGGCATTCGATACTTTGCTAAAGGGTGTAAAAGGTGTGACACATCGCCAAAAGGTGATGAACAAATACTTAAACATCACAGATATTGAACCTATTGACGGAGCAGATATTATCTCCACTATTGACGTAGATATGCAAGATATCTGCGAGAAGGCATTAGTGGACAAACTTCACGAACTGAATGCCATGGTAGGTGTGGCTGTGTTGATGGAGGTGAAGACTGGAGAGGTTAAGGCTATTGTCAACATGAGCAAAGGCAGCGATGGCAAGTATTATGAAATGCGTAACAACGCCATTAGCGACATGATGGAGCCTGGCTCTACCTTCAAGACTGCTTCTATTATGGTAGCTTTGGAAGACGGTAAAGTGGAGCCTGATACAGAAGTAGATACCGGTAATGGTGTGAAGATGATGCATGGTCGCCCCATGAAAGACCATAATTGGAACCGTGGTGGATATGGCGTGATTGACGTGACTAGGATTCTAGAAGTATCGTCCAACGTGGGTGTATCAAGTATTATCGACAAATATTACTATGACAATCCGCAGAAGTTTGTCGATGGATTGAAGAGATTGGGCATCACAGAACCATTACACCTACAGATTGCTGGCGAGGGCAAGCCCAACATCAAAGGACCAAAAGAAAGATATTTCGCTAAAACCACATTGCCTTGGATGAGCATAGGATACGAGACACAGGTACCACCCCTCAACATCCTAACATTCTACAATGCCATTGCCAACGATGGAGTGATGGTACGCCCTAAGTTTGTAAAAGCAGCCGTTAAAGACGGGCAGATTATACAAGAATATCCAACGGAAGTAATTCGTGAAAAGATTGCTTCGGAATCAACCTTGGAGAAGATTCGTACCATCTTAGAAAAAGTGGTGAGTCAGGGTTTGGCCAAGCCTGCTGGTAGCAAGCAGTTTGCCGTTGCGGGTAAGACTGGTACGGCTCAAATTTCACAAGGTGCCGCTGGTTATACGGCAGGTGGAAGGAAATATTTAGTGAGCTTCTGCGGTTATTTCCCCGCTGATGCTCCAAAATACAGTCTGATAGTATCTATCCAGAAACCAGGATTGCCTGCTTCAGGTGGTCAGATGGCAGGTAGTGTATTCAGCAAGATCGCTGAACGTGTGTTTGCCAAGAACCTGAGTTATGAGATGAAGAATGCCATTGACAGTACGTCGGTATTCATTCCTGATGTAAAATCTGGCGATTTAGCAGAAACTTCATATGTACTCAACAAACTGAATGTGCATACAGCAGGTAAAACGTCGAAAGAAACCTGGGGGCGAGCTGAGGAAGATTCTATAGGTATAAAACTGGAACAGCAGACACTGTCAGCAGGTATTATGCCAAGTGTTGTTGGTATGGGTGCTAAGGATGCCGTCTATTTGTTAGAGAAAGCAGGTTTGCGGGTAAATATTGCCGGAGTAGGAAAAGTTACAAGACAATCCATCCCTTTAGGGAACAAATTCTCGAAAGGACAAACGGTAGCATTACAATTGCATTAAATATAGAGTAATATATGATATTAGCTGAATTACTGAAAGCAATCCAACCCCTCCAAGTGATAGGAAACAAGGAGGTGGAGATAACGGATGTGAATATTGACTCACGTAAAGTGGAACAAGGACATCTCTTTATGGCCATGCGTGGCACCCAGACAGATGGACATGCCTATATTCCTAACGCCATCGAGAAAGGAGCAGTGGCTGTACTTTGTGAAGATATCCCCACAGAAGCCAATCCTCATATCACTTATATCCAAGTGGCTGATAGTGAAGATGCAGTTGGCAAATTAGCCCATGCATTCTATGGCTACCCCACTGAAAAGTTGGAATTAGTAGGTGTAACAGGTACCAACGGCAAGACAACTATCGCTACCTTATTATATAAAATATTCAGGTATTTTGGATACAAAGTGGGATTGCTCTCTACCGTTTGCAATTATATTGACGATGAGGCTATTCCTACCGACCATACCACTCCCGACCCAATTACTCTTAATAAATTGTTGGGACAGATGGCAGATGAAGGCTGCAAATATGCCTTTATGGAGGTAAGTTCACACTCCATTGCCCAAAAACGCATCAGTGGGCTAAGATTTGCCGGAGGCATCTTTACCAATCTCACTCGCGATCATTTGGATTATCACAAGACGGTAGAGAACTACCTGAAGGCAAAAAAGAAATTCTTTGACGACATGCCTAAGCAGGCTTTTAGTCTGACCAACCTTGACGATAAAAACGGTTTGGTGATGCTGCAGAATACAAGGTCAAAGACCTATACCTATTCTTTGAGAAGCCTCGCTGATTTCAAGGGCAAAGTATTGGAAAGCCATGTGGAAGGTATGTTGCTTGATATCAACAACCACGAGGTGGCCGTACATTTCATTGGCAAGTTCAATGCAAGTAACTTGCTGGCTGTATTCGGTGCCGCTGTGTTGCTTGGCAAGAGCGAGGAAGATGTTCTGGTAGCCTTGAGCACATTATATCCTGTAGCTGGCCGTTTGGAAACCATCCATTCGCCAAAAGGCATTACAGCTGTAGTGGATTATGCCCATACCCCAGACGCATTGGTAAATGTACTGGCCTCGTTGCAGGAAGTAATGAATGGTAAGGGACAAATCATCACTGTGGTGGGAGCAGGTGGTAATCGTGACAAGGGCAAGCGCCCTATCATGGCGAAAGAAGCTGCCAAAGGAAGCGACAAGGTGATTATCACTTCAGACAATCCACGCTTCGAAGAACCCCAAGACATCATAAACGATATGTTGGCTGGTCTTGATGTAAAAGACATGGAGAAAACTATTAGCATTGTTGATCGCAAGGAAGCCATTCGTACAGCTTGCATGTTGGCACAGAAAGGTGATGTGGTGCTAGTGGCAGGAAAAGGTCATGAAGATTACCAGGAAATCAAGGGCGTGAAACATCACTTCGACGATCGTGAGGTATTGAGAGAATTGTTTAAGAACTAATCATTACAGATAGGATGTTATACTTTTTATTTGATTGGCTGAAAGAGTTGAATTTCCCTGGGGCTGGTGTATTCGGATATACATCATTCAGGGCATTGATGGCGGTGATTCTGTCACTACTTATATCAAGTATTTGGGGTACTAAGTTTATCCACCTACTGAAAAAGAAACAAATCACGGAAACACAACGCAGTGTCGATATCGATCCGTTTGGCGTGAAAAAAGTAGGTGTACCCAGTATGGGGGGTGTGATTATTATTTTTGCCATCCTAATACCTTGTCTGCTGTTGGGAAAACTCAGTAACATATATATGATCCTGATGCTCATCACCACCGTTTGGTTGGGTACATTAGGATTCGCCGATGACTATATCAAAATATTCAAACGCGATAAGGAAGGTTTGCATGGAAAGTTCAAAATCATCGGTCAAGTAGGTTTAGGTTTTATTGTTGGTCTTACTCTCTACCTGAGTCCACAAGTGGTGATACGTCAGAATATTGAGCTATCCAGACCAGGACAGGAGAAAGTGGTGGTTCATGCTGCTAAAGAAATCAAGGCTACACAAACCACTATCCCCTTTTTCAAGAGCAACAACCTCGACTATGCCGATATTATGGGTTTCTTGGGTGACTATGCACAGACAGGTGGCTGGATATTGTTTGTGCTAATGACTATCCTCGTGGTAACTGCAGTATCTAATGGCGCCAATCTAAACGATGGCATGGATGGTATGGCAACAGGTAATTCAGCTATTATTGGTGTCACATTAGGCATCTTGGCTTATGTGTCGTCGCATATAGAATTTGCTACTTATCTAAATATAATGTATATACCAGGCTCAGAAGAACTGGTAGTATATATTCTAGCATTTGTGGGTGCATTGATAGGTTTCTTATGGTACAATGCCTATCCTGCTCAAGTATTCATGGGCGATACAGGAAGTTTAACCATAGGCGGTATCATTGCAGTTATTGCTATTATCATCCATAAGGAGTTACTGGTACCCATCCTGTGCGGTGTGTTCTTAGTAGAAAACTTGTCAGTCATTTTGCAGCGTTACTACTACAAAGCTGGAAAGAAAAAAGGCGTAAAACAAAGATTGTTCAAACGCACACCTATCCACGATCATTTCAGAACAGGCATGGATTTGGTAGAACAAGGATGCAGTGTGAAGTTCCAGAAACCTGAACAATTGTTGCACGAAGCAAAGATAACTGTTAGATTTTGGATTGTGACGATTGTATTGGCTGCCATTACAATCATTACGCTGAAGATTAGATAGTCATGAAAAGAATAGTAGTTTTAGGAGCAGGCGAGAGTGGCGCAGGTGCCGCTGTACTGGCCAAGGTGAAAGGATTTGAGACATTCGTATCAGATATGTCCTCTATTAAGCCGAAATATCAGGAGTTGTTAAACCAATATGGTATTGAATGGGAAGAGGGACATCATACAGAGGAAAAGATTCTCAATGCCGATGAAGTGGTGAAAAGTCCAGGTATCCCAGACAATGCACCCATTATCTTGAAACTGAAAGAGCAAGGTACACCCATCATATCTGAGATAGAATTAGCAGGCAGATACACCAATGCTAAGATGGTATGTATCACTGGCTCTAATGGCAAGACCACTACTACCTCTCTGATATATCACATCTATAAGAATGCAGGACTGAATGTGGGTTTGGCTGGCAACATTGGCAATAGCTTAGCACTACAGGTAGCTACTGAGCAACATGACTACTACGTGATTGAACTAAGTTCTTTCCAATTAGACAATATGTATGACTTCCGTGCCAACATAGCCATCTTGTTGAATATTACGCCCGATCATCTGGATCGCTATGATTTCAAGATGCAGAACTATGTAGATGCAAAAATGCGCATCACACAAAACCAGACAGAAGAGGATGCTTTCATCTATTGGAAGGATGACCCTATCGTTGCTAAAGAGCTCAAGAAATACGGGTTGAAGGCGCGATTGTATCCATTCTCTGCAATCAAGGAAGAAGGTTCGATTGCCTACGCTGATGAAGGAGAGGTGGTTTTCAAGAAACCAATGGAGTTCAATATGGAGCAAGAGAAATTGGCATTGAGGGGTATTCACAATCTCTATAACTCTTTGGCTGCAGGTATCTCTGCTAGTGTAGCTGGCATCAGTAAGGAGAATATCCGTCAAGCACTTAGCGACTTCAAGGGAGTGCCTCATAGACTAGAGTACATAACTACCATACGTGGTGTAAAGTTCATCAACGACTCAAAAGCCACCAATGTCAATGCTTGTTGGTATGCCCTTCAGAGCATGACCACTAAGACAGTACTTATTTTAGGAGGTACAGACAAAGGTAACGACTACACAGAGATAGAAGATTTGGTAAAAGAAAAATGTGTTGGCTTAGTATATTTAGGTGTTGACAACGAAAAACTTCACAAGAGTTTCGACCATCTGGGTATCCCTGTAGCTGATATTCATACTGGTATGAAGGATGCCGTGAGTGCTGCCTTCAAAATGGCAAATATAGGTGATACAGTACTGCTGAGTCCTTGTTGCGCTAGTTTTGATTTGTTCAAGAACATGGCCGACAGGGGCAACCAATTTAGAGAATATGCAATGGCATTATAATAATGAATCTGATTAACTCCATATTTAAAGGCGACAAGGTCATCTGGATGATATTCCTGATGCTCTGTCTGATTTCCATCACTGAGGTATTCAGTGCATCGAGCACATTGACATATGGAAGTCAGAGTCATTGGGGGCCTATTACTCAGCATAGCATACTGCTGATGTTTGGCGTATTCATTGTGTGGTTCATGCACAGCATCCCTTACAAATGGTTCCGCGTCTTTGCCTATCCATTGTTGTTAGGTTCTGTCATCATGCTGGTAGTAGTAATGCTGATGGGCTTTATTTCAGGCGATCGTGTAAATGGTGCTGCTCGCTGGCTGACCTTTTTCGGTGTAGCTTTCCAACCCTCTGAGTTGGCAAAGATGGCAGTTATCATCCTCACAGCAGCTTTCTTGTCGAAAGGACAAACTGAAGATGGAGCTAGTCCACAAGCATTCAAATGGATATTGGGTATCACAATTTTTGTTTGTGCACTCATTGTACCAGAGAACTACTCCACTGGTGCCTTACTGTTTGGCACAGTGTTCCTCATGATGATAATCGGACGTATCCAATGGAAGAAGATTGTTATGTTGGGAGGCGTGTTGTTAGCCTTTGTAGCAGTGTTTGTGATATTCTTGCGATTTACCCCCGATCCTGTTTTGGAACAGATTCCTATGGGACATCGTTTCACCACAGTAAAGCATCGTTTGATGAATTATGGTGACGAGAAAGTTCCTGCTGCCAAATATGATATACAGGGTGATGGAGCACAGGTAGCCCATGCACGCATTGCCATTGCCACCAGCAATGTAGTGGGCAAAGGCCCTGGTAATTCGGTGGAACGTGACTTCCTCTCACAAGCTTATTCCGACTTTATTTTTGCCATTATCATCGAGGAATTGGGCTTGATTGGTGGTATTTTCGTTGTTTTTCTATATATTTGCCTATTGATAAGGACGGGAAAGATAGCCCAGAAATGCGACAGGACATTCCCTGCATTCTTGGTGCTTGGCATTGCATTGTTGTTAGTAATGCAAGCAACGTTCAACATGTGTGTTGCTGTTGGTCTCGTACCAGTAACGGGACAGCCTCTTCCTCTCATCAGTAAAGGTGGTACATCTACATGGATCAACTGTGCCTATATCGGTATGATTCTCAGTGTAAGCAGATATACAGCCAAGTTAGAGGAGGAAAGAAAAGCTATGGCTGAAGCAGCAGCACAGATAGGAGCACCAATAGAGGGAACTGAAGAGGATGGCGAACAAGTAGAAATACCAATAAGCGAGGCACAAACAGCTTTTGAGCCTGGTATGAAAGAAGCAAACAACGACACTTTGATGGAGTAAAGGTTTACGGGATATAGTTGAGACATAGGAGGAAAGATAAATGGTCAACGAAAAAGAGCCAAGAGTAATCATCAGTGGTGGAGGCACAGGGGGACATATATTCCCTGCTGTTTCAATAGCCAATGCCATCAAGGAACTGAGACCCAATGCAGAAATTCTTTTTGTGGGTGCAGAAGGCAGGATGGAGATGCAACGTGTGCCCGATGCAGGCTATCGTATCATCGGTTTGCCTATCGCTGGTTTCGACAGGAAACATCTATGGAAGAATTTTGCTGTACTGGTGAAGATAGCTCGAAGCCAACTGAAAGCAAGAAGTATCATCAAGGAATTCAATCCTGACATTGCTGTTGGTGTTGGAGGTTTTGCTAGTGGTCCTACCTTAAAAACAGCCTCTATGATGGGCATCCCTACCCTACTACAAGAACAAAACTCTTATGCGGGTGTCACCAACAAACTGCTTGCTAAAAAAGCAAAAAAAATTTGTGTGGCTTACGAAGGAATGGAGAAATTTTTCCCTGCCGACAAAATAATCATGACGGGTAACCCTGTACGTCAGAATTTGTTGGCACATCATTACACTAAGGCCGAAGCTTTACAAGTTTTCGGGTTCACAGACACAAAGAAAACCATCTTAATATTGGGTGGTAGTTTAGGCGCCAGAACCATCAACCAGACATTGATGGATGCCGTTGATACTATCAAAGCCCACCCCGATATCCAGTTTATTTGGCAAACTGGTAAAATTTATATTGATGAAATCAGGCAACAATTACAAGGGCAAGAAATCCCCAATTTGTTTGTTACCGATTTCATCAAAGAAATGGACAAGGCATATGCTGCTGCCGATTTGGTGATTTCCAGAGCTGGAGCAGGCTCTATTTCTGAGTTCTGCTTACTGGAGAAGCCTGTCATTTTGGTGCCATCGCCCAATGTAGCAGAAGACCATCAGACGAAAAATGCGCTTGCCTTGTCAACCAAAGAAGCCGCTATCTATGTAAAAGATGCTGAAGCACACGAAAAGCTGATGCCCATAGCGCTGCAAACAGTGACAGACGATACCAAGTTGGTTTCTTTGCGAGAGAACATCGCCAAAATGGCATTGCCTGATTCAGCTAACATTATAGCTAAGGAGGTTTTAAAACTGATAGGAAAATGAAGAAGGTAGAAGATATAAAAGCCGTATATTTCGTGGGTGCTGGTGGCATAGGCATGAGTGCCCTAATTCGTTACTTCCTTTCTAAAGGCAAGGTAGTGGCTGGCTATGACCGTACTCCTTCTGAGTTGACCAAACGACTGATAGAAGAAGGCGCACAGATTCATTACGAAGAGAATGTTGACCTTATACCCCAGTCGTGCCGCGATAAAGAAACAACCTTGGTAGTCTATACGCCTGCTATCCCTCACGACCATGCTGAACTATGTTATTTCAACAAACAAGGTTTTGAGGTAAAGAAACGTTCTCAGGTGCTTGGTCTAATAACACACGACAGCAAAGGACTCTGCGTGGCAGGTACTCATGGAAAAACTACAACGTCTACTATGCTGGCACATCTGCTGCATCAGTCACATGTGGGTTGTACAGCCTTCTTAGGAGGCATCTCGAAGAACTATGGTACCAACTTGTTGCTCTCAGCAACCAGTCCGTATACGGTTATAGAAGCTGATGAGTTTGACCGCTCATTCCACTGGCTCTCACCCTATATGAGTGTCATTACTGCTACTGATCCCGACCATCTCGATATCTATGGCACCTACGAAGCCTATTTAGAGAGTTTCCGACATTATACCACTCTAATACAACCTGGAGGGGTGTTACTCATACATACTGATCTTGCTCTACAACCCAATGTACAGAAGGGCGTGAAGACCTATACCTACTCACGTCATAAAGGCGATTTCCATGCTACCAACGAACGCATTGGCAATGGGGAGATTTTCATCGATTTTGTTGGTCCTGACATAGAAATAAAGGATATTCAGTTGGGAGTGCCCATGAGCATCAACATAGAAAATGGCATAGCTGCTATGGCTTTGGCTCATCTCAATGGTGTTACTGACGAAGAAATTCGTGAGGGTATGAGAAGTTTTGCTGGCGTTGACCGTAGGTTCGACTTTAAGTTAAAAACCAATAAGATTGTACTGCTCAGTGACTATGCCCACCATCCAGCAGAGATTGCGCAGAGTGCCAAATCTATTCATGAGTTGTATGCTGACAGAAAGATCACAGCAGTGTTCCAGCCTCATCTTTATACTCGCACACGTGATTTATATAAGGAGTTTGCAGCAGCGCTGTCATTATTCGATGAGGTCATTCTCACCGATATATACCCAGCACGTGAGGAACCTATCCCTGGTGTAACAAGCGAACTGATATACGACCTGCTTCGACCAGGTATTGAGAAAACACTTTGCAAGAAAAACGAAGTGGCCCAGTTGCTAGCAAAAGGGAACCGACAGGTAGTCATTATCTTAGGTGCTGGCGACTTGGATAACAAAATGGATGAATTTACTCATATACTAGAAAAAGTATGAGCATAAAAATGAGAATATTGCTATCCTTGGTGATGCTGTTGATCATCGCTTATCTCTGCACCGCCTTCACCGTTTTCAACAAGAAACCGGTAGGAGTGATTTGCAACGAAATAGAGGTAACTACCAAGGATTCCACATTCTCCGATTTGTTCACTTCTCGCAGTGTAGCCGATATCTTGAAACAGAAAAGGCTGAACCCTATAGGCAAGGATATAGACAGTGTGAGTACCTTGCTGCTGGAACGAGAACTTGGACAGAACCCTTTGATAGACCAAGTAGAATGCTATAAGACGCCCAGTGGAAAGATACGTGTCGACATCAGTCAGAAGGCACCTGTGCTAAGAGTGTTCAACGGCTATGGCGAAAACTTCCTGGTAGATAACAAAGGTAGCATCATGCCTTTGGTAGCCAGCAATGCCTTTCACTTACCAGTGGTAACTGGACAAGCTTCTAAATCATTCTGTGCAGGTAAGTTGTATGAGTTGGGCGTTTTCCTCCAGAACGATGCTTTCTGGAAAGCGCAAGTGGAACAAATCAACATAGTGGATGGTAACAACATAGAAATTGTGCCTCGAGTGGGCAATCACATCATCTACTTGGGACAACTCGACGACTACGAAAATAAGCTCCGTCGTGTAGAGAAATTTTATACCAAGGCCCTTAACAAGATTGGTTGGAACAAATATGAACGCATTAACGTAGAGCTGAGTAATCAAATCATTTGTACGAAGAGAAAATAAAACTTTAAATATATGGCAACAACAGAATTTATCGCGGCTATTGAATTAGGGTCATCCAAAATCACCGGCATTGCTGGTAAGCGTGATATCGATGGCAGCATCTCCGTGCTGGCCTTCGCTCAAGATGACGCCTCACAATTTGTGCATAAAGGTGTGATATTCAATATCGACAAAGCCGC
>JAEEOD010000339.1 GCA_016284115.1 Bacteroidaceae bacterium | reverse complement strand
TGTACACAGGTAAGTGAATTGAAGAAGAGGCGCGGATCGGTTGTAGCGCAGGCTTGTGGTGTGAAATGGATTCCCTCGACTGTGTTACTGAATCCAGAGGGAAAGGTCGTGATGAGTACGGTATTGGCAGACAAGATGGAACGTACTTTGTATCAGACTTTTGCTCTAAAGGAACGCCCTGTCATCGGAACAACCGAAGAACTATCGATTGACGGGAGTCTTGGAAAACTGGCTGCTGTTATCCAGAAACCTTCATTGGCACAGGGGCAGCAGTGTCCCATGGTGATGCTTTGTCATGGATTTGGCGGTTCAAAAGAAGGTCTGATGTTTGACCTTATTGCTGATTCTCTTTGCGCTCATGGTATAGCCTCTATTCGTTTCGATTTCAACGGACATGGCAAAAGTGAGGGCGAATTCGTAAATATGACGGTGCCCAATGAGATTGAAGATGCCAAGAAAGTATATGAATATGTGCGTGATTTACGTTATGTCAGTAAGGTTGGTATTTTAGGCCATTCTCAGGGTGGCGTGGTCGCTTCGATGACAGCGGGAGACTTTCCAGAAGATTTTGCAGCCGTGGTGCTGATGGCGCCTGCCGCCGTGCTCCGTGACGATGCTATCCGTGGTAGTACGATGGGCAAGACCTACGATCCTTATGATGATATGGAATATGTGGACCTCTGGGGTAAGAAACTGGGGCGCGACTACATCAAGACCGCTTTCCGTCTGCCAATCTATGAGACAGCCGCGCATTACCATGGTCCGGCTCTCATTATCCATGGTACTGCCGATCGTGTCGTACCTTATACCTATGGATTGCGTTACCATCAGATGTGGAAGGGAAGTGAATATGAGGAACTGGAGAAGTTTGACCATGGTTTCTCGCAGAATGTCTGGCGTGCATCCCGACTGGCGAGCGATTTCCTTATCAAGACTCTGAAATAATGATCAGAATTATATTGTTATAATGAAGATTATTTGTGATTTTATCACCCGTTGGATGGGTGTGCTTGTCTTAGTGGCAGCAGTGGCTGCCTTGCTGTTGCCTGATTTGTTTGTCGGTATAAAACCTTCGGTGATTAATCCCCTGCTGGGACTGGTCATGTTTGGTATGGGTCTTACTTTGCGACTGGATGACTTTCGCATTGTTTTCAGTCGTCCAAAAGATGTCATCACTGGTTGTCTGGCACAGTTTACCATTATGCCTCTTCTAGCATGGGTTCTTGCCCGTATTTTCGGA
The DNA here is from genome assembly GCA_016284115.1 of Bacteroidaceae bacterium. The sequence continues at coordinate 1,149 of JAEEOD010000339.1, read as the reverse complement.
TTGACTGACGAATTAGCTTTAGGAGTTGTGTTGGTTGGCTGTTGTCCAGGTGGCACGGCTTCTAATGTAATTACCTATTTGGCCAAGGGGGACCTCGCACTCTCTGTGGGAATGACAGCCGTTAGCACCATACTTGCTCCCTTCCTGACTCCCTTGCTCACCTGGCTTCTGGCAGGACATCATGTAAATGTAGATATGGTGAGTATGTTCCTGAGCATTTTATGGGTTGTTATCCTGCCTATTATTTTGGGCTTTATAGTGAAAAGCATACTACCTAAATTTACAGAGCGTGCCATTGCTTATCTGCCGGCATTCTCAACTTTGGCAATCGCTTTGATAGTAATTATCGTGGTTTCACATAATGCAGCCAAACTGATGGTGGGTGGCTTTCTTATTATCGTAGTAGTGATGCTCCATAATATCTTGGGTCTGACTTCTGGTTATCTTATCGGCCGCATGCTGAAACTGGAGAATAAGAAACGGAAGGCCATCTCTATCGAGGTGGGTATGCAGAATTCAGGGCTAGCTAGCAGTCTGGCAACGATTCATTTCGCTGCATACCCACTAGCCACTGTTCCAGGTGCCATCTTCAGTGTGTGGCACAATATCTCGGGAGCGCTTGTCGCAAAAATCTATAGTAGGGAGCTTAAATAACTTCCTTACCGAATGGAGCCAAGGCAATCTTTGCCATGCGGAAGTGCATTTTGGCAAATGGAATGCCCACAATGGTGATGGCCAGTAACAGACCGAAGAAGATGTGGGTAAGCCAGATCCAGATACCCCCGATAAAGAACCATAGTACATTCATGAAAAGGTTCAGGCAACCTGGCTGCTGCTCTTTCTCCACCACCTTCGAACCAAATGGCCAAAGGGCGAGGATTCCAATTTTGAACGACTGGAGACCAAAGGGAATGCCGATGATGGTAATCATCATGGCCACACCGGCAATTAAATACTCAATGGCGGTTTCAAGACCACCGAAAACCAACCAGATTATATTTCCTAATATCTTCATATGTCTTTAATATTTGAGATTTGCAAATTTACAACATTTTGACGTAACGTTCAAATGAAAAGTTGCAATTCTCAAATATTTTTTATTATCTTTGCATGCAGATAACCAAACGGAAATGAAAAAATATATTTTAG
>JAEEOD010000338.1 GCA_016284115.1 Bacteroidaceae bacterium | reverse complement strand
CATCACCCTCGCTGTCAGCAGTGAAACTCTGAATAGCCATCTCTCCTATAGCAGCTTTAGCCAACTGGGGTACGATGCGGGTAAAGTGAGCTGCGTTAGAGTGAACATCAAGAGATGCTTGGTCTTTCCAGGTCTCAAATATCATCAGTTGTGTAGGATCCATCTGACTTTGATAGATATCATAGTCAATGACACCGGCATCCTTGCGTGATGCAGCTACTAGTTCTTGACCTAATTTTACAATTTTGTCAACATCCTCTGGTGCTACCTTAAACAGACAGTTGATGCGAATCTCGTTATTACTTGCGGCTGCTGGAGCTGCTTCTTCCTGCTGTTGTGCAGCTTTCTGTGAGCATGATGCCATACCAATAAGGCTCATCATTGCCAAAACATACATTAATCTTTTCATACTTTTCTTTATTTATATTTACTTTTAATTTGTTTCTTGATGCAAAGTTATGTAAAAAGGAAAAGCCTGTCAAGAGGTGATAAAAAGGTAGGGTAGTTACAAAAAAGTCTATATTGGTGATATCAGCCCGTTAAAAAAATGGCTTTAACTTTTATTATAAGATTATTTGGCTGTGTAATATTTTTCCCTTATCTTTGGACTGATAATTATGAACTTAACACACAACTGTCATGCTTAAGAAAGAAGAGAAAAACAGCATCTTTGAGGTATGTCCCGTTCGTAACGTAGTAGCCCGTTTTGGGAATAAATGGGCGTTCTTGGTAATATTGGTAGTTAGTGAGAAAGGTTCTATCCGTTTTGGAGAGTTGAGCCGTGCTATTCCTGATGTGTCAACGAAAGTGTTGTCCAATACCCTACGGGCATTGGAAGATGATGCTCTTATCCAACGTGAAGTTTTCCCAGAGGTTCCTTTGCATGTAGAATATCAGCTCACGGAATTAGGCAAGGAGCTTGTGCCTTTCATCGTATCACTTACTGCCTGGGCCGACAAGCATCGTGAATATATTGTGGCTCATCGCCAGAGCAGCAAAGGTAAGAAGTTTATAGAGGAGGAACTGTAGAGTCATTTGATTCATTATGAAGTAATAAAGGCAGACCTATTGGTCTGCCTTTATTGTAAATAATAGCTGCAAAGAATTCCAATTGTCAAATCCTTTAGTACTCAAACATCTTGATGCGGAAGATGCCCACCTGACCTACAGGGATAGTAGCTACGCTGAAGCTGGTTTCGTCTCCGTTGAGGCGATGAAGCAGTTCATTGCCGTTAGCATCGTAGGTAATCTTATCGACAGAGGCGTAGGAGATATGCTGGGCTTTGCTTTTAGTGCTCTTATTGATGACTACCGAGAGCCCCCCTATGCCTCCTGCCATCAAGAATTCGTCTTCGCCTGTCTGTATTATCAGCAATCCGGCAGCTACATCCGACTGCTTCACTTCCTCCATTGTCATGCCAAAAAGATTTTCAGCTCCTTGGGTAGATGAGCGCATGATAGAGATGGTATATTTGCCCATATCTACCTTGTCGATGGCTTTGTTCTTGTTGATGAACAAGCCGTCCATCTTATCCGTATATTGGTATTTCAAGATTTCTGGCATGATGTGCTTCAAGGCACCGTATGCCAGTTCGATGGAATTATCATCTGCAGCTGCATTGTTGAAGTACCAGTTGCCATCGATGCCGAATGGTGAGTAGCATAAGGCATCGTATTTACCGTAGGCATAGAAGGCACGAGCAGCTGCACTGGGGTCCACCGTTGTTTCAGGGATGAACAGTGGATTGCCTGAGAATTTATATTGCTGAGCTACCCAGTCGAAGTGATCGACGATGTAGATATCAGGCGCAAAGAAATCTACTGCAGGAGCTGCAGCACGCCATACATCGAACGTATGCGCAAAGGGAGCGCCAGAAGGATACTTGCCAGGCTCTGCGCCTGTTTCCTGTTTCATCCAGGCGTTGACATACATAGGGATAGGATATTCCGCCTTGCCCTGGCGAGTGACTTCACCCACGTACTTGGCGTAGATCCAAGCGCTGAAAAGTTCTTCGGTATAGTAGGGGAAGGTGGTCTGCCACTCTGTAGAACCACGCTCAAAGTCGGGCTTGGGTTGTCCTTTGCCAAACACCTCTTCCCAAGTGCCTTTCTCCTTGTAGCCATTCTCCTTCCATACCTTCTGCAACTCAGGATGCAGTTCGTTCTTGTGTGCCTTTAAGTAAGCTATCAACTCTGCAGGTACCTGACTGTTGAATGCCCTGTTGGCAGCATCGCTGTAGTCACGCTGACTGTCATTGCCTCGGGTACTGCCGAACTTCCGCATATTGAACATTCCCAGTTCGTTCTCCACCTGCATCATCACTACTGTATGATGCTGGCTATCCACCTCCTTGATGTGCCGCATCAGAGCAGCATATGCCTTAGCGTCGGCACGCATGGTGTTCTCTCCCATCGGAGAGAGCATATTCATGGTTTCCCCCTCGCTGGTTTTGGCACGAGGGAAACGTTTGCTGTCTTTCTTCACCCATTCGGGTGCGTAGGTGGATTCTGTGTTTTTCCAAGAAGCAAACCAGATAAGTACCAGCTTGAGGTTTTCTTTGCGAGCCCCCTCGATGATGCTATCCAC
>JAEEOD010000337.1 GCA_016284115.1 Bacteroidaceae bacterium | reverse complement strand
CATAGCCCCGGCGGGCAAGGAAACCCAGATTCTGATGCGTTATCAGGGGTCTGACATTCCCGCCGCCACCCTCTACAAAGGAAAAGGCTACCAAGTGGCAGCCTTCGGATTTCCTCTGGAAACCTCCGCCCAGATGGGGGAAGTAATCAAACGGGTTCTTAAAGTGTTTGAATAGATTATGCGCAGATCCCTCTATAGTTTTATTTTTTTCTTTGCGCTCTCTTGCTCCAGCAATCCAAGCAAGGCGCTATGGGAGTGCGTGGAGATGGACCAAAACACTTCTACTCCGGTAAATGACTCCCTGGCCAAGGTAGCGTATAATCACTATTCCCGGCATGGATCCATTCGAAGCCGGATGATGGCCACATATTATCTTGGCCAGGCCGAATATGATGCCGGACAGAACATTCCTGCCACCATCCATTTCAAGCAGGCCTACGACTTGGCTTTACGATTGAGAGATACAACCTTTATGGGCTTCTCATGCCTCCGCTTATCAGAACTGTACTCAAGGAATCTTGATAATAATCAGTCTGCTTATTATGAAGGACTGGCAATACCTCTTTTAGACCATATCGGGGATTCTTTGACGGCCAATTACTCCAGGCTACATATGGCCGGGAACTATATGTCACAAGGCAAGTTCGATTGCGCCGAATCCATTGTTGACTCTCTTTGGGCAAGTAATCCCGCATATTGGGACAATGACTATTACGCGTCGGTTATCAAGGGGAACCTTCATTTCTTCCAGGAAGAATATGACTCAGCTCAGTTTTACTATAATCGAGTTATAAGACTATCCCCGCAGGAGCCCATATACTTTGGCCGCCTGGCATTGATAGCGGAACATCAGGGGAAACGCCAGTTATCAGATTCTTTGTCTCTTCTATCGAAAGAGCGGCTCTCAACAAGCAATGACAGTGTCAATTATTATTCCAACCTGGCGCACATTGCCGTTATGAGAGGAGATTACGTAACTGCCTATCGCACCCAGTCTCTCGAATATGGCATACAAGACACGATTGTTTACCATACCCTAGCCCGTTCTGTCACCCACTCCATGCAAGCTTTTTTTGAGCAGGAATATGAGGCAGAAAGGGGTAAACGCAAAGAACAAACTCTTGTTTTCGTGCTCTTTTCAATCATTTTATTGAGCATCACCATCATCACCCTGATTGCTTTGAAACGCAGAAAGGAGCAGGTCGTTAGCCATATGGTGCAAATGGAAGCGCTCAATCAAGAATTGCAGCAGATGCGGCAAAGCCAGGCTGGCAATCAGGCGGTTATTTCCAAATTAGTTCAAGACAGGATCGAGACCATGTCACAACTTGCCGATGCTTATCTGTCCTGGTCAAATGAGGCTATCAACCTCCGTGAAGTCCAACAAGGAAGAATGCTCCAGGAAGAAATCATTTCAGATTTTCGGAAAGAACTGCGGAATTTGCGTGACGATGCCCATTTTATCCCACGTATCGAGGATACTTTAAACATTTCCTACAATGGGATTATGACCCGCATCCGCAAAGATTGCCAAGGGCTTCGTAATGGAGATATCCGAGTCAACGAAAAAGACTTTCAGCTCTTGAACCTTTTCTTCGCAGGCTTCTCAAATAGCAGTGTAGCATTTATGTTGGATATGACCGATAATGCTGTCCGTACTCGAAAAAAGAACCTTCGAAAAGTGTTTCTTTCCATAGAAAATGGACGTGGAAGTGAGTACCTTTCCATGCTTTCCGGAGCCCGACACAATTCCGCCACAAACGAAGCATAAAACAAGTCTGATTCTCAATTGGTTATCGAAAAAACCGACACATAGAAACACGGCATTTTTCGAACAACACATACTATTTTCGCAGTAGAACAAACTACTGTGAAACATGAAAAAAAAACATCAGTCTTATTCTTCTGGGACTACTCGCTTTGTCCCTTAACTATTCTTCCACTATTTCACTCAACAGCAGGGAAAACGATGGGCAACCTCAACCTGTTGTGATAATCATCAATTTACCGGGAATACCTCAACGTCCCGTTTCTCCGCCAAATTCTCCCAAGCCTACCCGTTTTACAGTTTTACCCAATCAGGAGCTATTGGAGATAGTACGATAGTGGGCAAAATGATCAAAATATTGGGCAAAGTGATTAATCTCACCGTTAAAGTTTGGTAGTAGATTCAACAAAAGATATTTTTGCGACAAAACCTGAAAATGGATTAATCGCAATCCATAATTGCTTTGACACAAACGAAGATGTTACTTGGGGTTATCTAACAAACTAATTAATAATGAAACGTTTATTTATTATCTTCTATTCTGCTGTTGCACTAATCGCTTGTGATAAAAACCATAACATGCAACAGCTTCAGGAGCAGAGCCCGTATGCGACTATTCTTGATGGAGTCAATAATCTGAATAATCAGTTCGGTTGTTCAAATGAGGTTACACGCGCATCAAACGGACGTGACGGAGTAAAAGCTGGAGCCGATATAGCTGGCGGTGTTGTAGGACATTATTTCGGTACGGATATCGGTGCTGCAGTCGGTTCTATGGGAGGTGTCCCGGGGGCTATTATTGGAGGGTTTATTGGAAAAAAATTCGGACAAATGATAGGGGTTGCAGTTGCTTCTTTTGTCGCAGGTGTCGTTTATGATATGTTCACATCAAGTACAAATGCCGAAGTTCTAATACCTATACAAGATGTGATCGAATCAGTAGATCCATACTTATGGACTGATGGCGAGATACATAATGCTATTCTTTGTCAATTGACGAACAACTTGACCCGTCAAAACACTCGCTCAGGAGAGTTAGAACTGACTATTTCCCAAATTTTCGATGAAGCAATTAAGTATTCACAAGAGTTAATCAATGAACCTATTGAAATAGATCCAAAGTTCAGAGAATATATGGAATCGTTTTGCAAAGAGGTCGAGTGCTCTATGCTGAAACGGGGATGTAATGCTGTTGATTGTAGTGTCATTTTTACCGATTATTTGAGTAGTCAAAACATTTAGGTAGCTGATGATTTAGGACTGATATACAATAATCTATTGAATTCTCGCAGCTTGGATAATAAATCGTTATCAGAATACGAAATAAGTTATCTGAAAATGATTGATCATTCCGCCCTTTCAAATGAGGACAAAGCACTTCTTTCGACGACTGGCTCGGTTGCAATTAGAAGTGGACAATTCTGGCATAATCGATAATGAGAATTATAAATTTACTTTCCTTAATAATGATTGCGGGAGCAATAGCTTGGGTTCTGCATTT
>JAEEOD010000336.1 GCA_016284115.1 Bacteroidaceae bacterium | reverse complement strand
TAAGTATTTCTTCTGAATATTTACGTCTGAATGTTGTATAACAGCCCAGAAAGTACCAACCGCATCGCCCACTTTATCACTCCCTACGAACCCTCTGGAGTCTAAAATCTTGCATATTTGTTCTTGATTGAGCTTATCTACTCGTTGCATCTCGTGCAGAGCTACGGCTTCAGCTATTGAGTCGTGCGGCTGACGGTTGTGTGCTGCAAGGAAAGTTATCCTTACTTCTTGGTCTGTCTTCATAATCAACTGAAGTCTGCGGCGCAGAGGTTTGTCGAAGTTTGCCTCTATACGATGTTTTCTTAAGTTGAGGCTGTCGAGCAGAACTTGCCATCTACTATCTTCATGTAAAGAAATAAGGTCGTCATCGTTGGCGATATTATCAGAATACCAGTCCTTCTCTTGATTTAGTTTGTTGTAGAGCCTGCTAAACGCTGTCTCAGGATCATGGGCCAAGGCTGCGGCACAGGCCCCGTTATATCTATGTTGGGGCTGCACAAATTCCTTCATCTGTAAAGCCTTACCGAATGACTCGCTTGACGCTTCATATTCTCCAGCCATAAACAAAGAGTCGGCCTTCGTGGTTAGTTCTACATACCCCCTACTATATTGAGCCATCGCCCATAAGGGAAGCATTAGTTGAATTAGCGTCAAGAATGTCTTTAAATTAACCATAATTAAAATGCTCGTATGTTTTGCTATGCAAACTTACGAACATTTCGTAATTATACAAATAATTAGCCGTTAATTATCGTTAACTGTGGAATTGACGATGCACAAGTTAATGTTTTTTTTATTTGAAGCGCCCTCGTTGCATTAAATACCGCCAGGACGGTTACGCCCACATCGGCAAATACAGCCATCCACATGGTAGCTAGGCCGAAAGATGCTAACAACAATACGGCAATTTTTACGCCGATGGCAAAGCCTACATTTTGTCGAGCTATGTTAATGGTGCGACGTGCAATGCGAATAGCCGATGCTATTTTTGAAGGTTGGTCGTCCATCAGTACGATATTGGCAGCTTCAATAGCCGCCTCACTACCTAAGCCACCCATGGCAATGCCCACATCGGCACGTGCCAGTACGGGAGCATCATTTATGCCATCACCCACAAAGGCCAGACTCTTTCCATTGGTCTTTTCATTCAACAGTTTCTCCACTATGTCCACCTTGTCATTAGGAAGCAACTCGGCATGATATTCAGAAAGTTGCAACTTCATTGCCACATCTCTACCTACCTCCTGGCGGTCGCCTGTCAACATTACTGTTCGTGTCACCCCTAACGTTTTCAAAGCCTGAATAGCTGCTGCGCTGTCATCTTTTATTTTATCATTGATGACGATATGTCCTGCATATACCCCATTGATAGCTACGTGTATGATGGTGCCTACATGATGACAATCGTGCCACTTCGCTCCAATGGCATCCATCATCTTCGGATTGCCTACGCAAACTATGTCGTCACCTACCTTTGCACGGATGCCTTGTCCGGCAATTTCTTCTGTTTCACTCACCACGCATCCGTCTGTTGCCTCGTCAGGGAAAGCATCTCGCAAAGCTGCACCGATGGGGTGGGTAGTAAAATGTTCCACATGAGCCGCTAAATGCAGCAAGTGGCGCTCATCGTACATATCTGGATGAACTGCTTCAACGGCAAATTGCCCGTGAGTGAGTGTCCCCGTCTTGTCGAATACCACAATATCAATTTTCGAGAGCATGTCCATGTAGTTGGCTCCCTTGATGAGAATGCCTTTACGCGATGCCCCTCCGATGCCACCAAAGAAGGTGAGTGGTACACTGATGACCAAAGCACAAGGACAAGATACCACCAAGAATAATAAGGCTCTGTATAGCCAGGTAGGGAATACCGTCATGAAGTCATCACTGAAGAGTGGGGGCAACAAGGCTAAAGCGATGGCGGAAAATACAACAATCGGGGTATATACTTTGGCAAATCGGGTAATGAAGTTTTCGCTCTTGGATTTGCGCTCAGTGGCATGCTCCACTAAATCGATAATTTTGGAAACAGTACTCTCACCAAAGATCTTGGTAGTTCGCACTGTGATGACGCCACTTAGATTGATGCATCCAGATATCACTTCATCGCCATTCTCCACGTCACGAGGCACACTCTCTCCTGTTAATGCCACCGTATTGAGTGCTGAGTGTCCTGTGATGACTATACCATCCAATGGCACCTTTTCACCTGGTTTGATGATAATGGTCTCGCCCACATCCACTAAGTCAGGATTCACATCATCTTGTCTACCATCACGAATCACATGTGCCACATCAGGGCGAATATCCATTAAATGACTTATACTTTCGCGACTTTTCCCTTCTGCATAGCCTTCGAATAACTCACCCACTTGAAAGAATAGCATAACGAACACAGCTTCTGGAAATTGGCTCTCAGCTCCTGGCAGGAAGCCAATGCACAAAGCGCCGATGGTGGCCACCGACATTAAGAAGTGCTCGTTGAACGCATCGCCCTCCCTGATACCCTCCATCGCTTCGTGCAAGGTCTCATGTCCTACAATTAAATAAGGTATTATATAAACAAGGAGTATCTGCCAGGTAGGCAACTGGAAAGTATGTTCTATGATGACCGCCCCAATAAGAAGTAGGGTAGAGACAATAATGAGCGTGAGTTGTTGCTTCAAGCTGTTTTTATGCTCGTGCTCATGGTGATGATTCTGCTCGTGGCAGCAACATGTGTGTTGATGTGTAAGTAAAGAATTTGCCATACTCTTATAGTTTTACACTACAAAAGTATGGCAAATGTTTTGCAACTTGGTTGCAAATCTCGCAATCCAGCTGTATTACTTAAACAGTGAAGCGATCCAGAGCACTAAGATAGCGCCAATGGTACCTGTACCAATCTCGCCAATAATGCCGCCCCAATCGATGCCCATTAAACCAAACAACCAGCTACCTACAGCACCACCTACAATACCTAGCAACAGGTTAATCAGAATGCCGAAGCCGCCACCTTTCATAATCTTGCCTGCCAAGAAACCGCAGACACAGCCAATGATAATACTAATAATAATACCCATAATTGTATAATTTTAAAAGTTCAACAATCATCAAGCTTTTTGTAACGCCTTTTGGGATATGTAGAAGACAAAGGTACATATCAGTACCAGAAGCACTCTCATGTCGATACCTTGCGTCAGTGCATTATCCAACGTTTGGAAGAGAGCGTTCTTTACTAATCCAATGCCTCCGAAGGCCACAAACAGAATGATAGCCATGGTTATCATGCCTCCATTCCAAATCGTAGGTAACCAATCGCGTTGCGGCTTGCTTTCAGGCAGGCCACGCATCACACGCTCTGTGAAGCCATCATCAGCAATCTCTTGTCGATTCTGCTTCAAAAATTGCCCTATCAGTCGTTCGTTATCTTCCATATCCGTTCTGTGTTAAGTAATTAGCCATTTTTTCTTTTCCACGGCTTAGATGGCTTTTCACCGTTCCCTCTGCCAGGCCTGTTATTTCAGCAATTTTCTTAATCTCCTGTTCCTCCATATAGAAAAGGGTGATACAGGTCCTTTCCGCCTCCTTCAACTGCTCTAATGCTGCATAGATATCCATCTTCCTCGCTAGGTCCTGTTGCTCGTTGCTATACTCGGCATCAGTAGTTACCACTTCCAAGTCAGAGGTTGGTTTCTGACTGCGAATATAATCAAAAAAAACATTATATGCAATTCTGTAGAGCCAAGTTGAGAA